>NZ_JAUBPB010000016.1:0-42988 GCF_036700545.1 Microcoleus sp. SVA1B4 | reverse complement strand
CCCACAGTCCTAGGAGTGATTGAAATCCCCGTCTCATAGCAGAAGTCGGTTAAAACCGACTAAAACATTAAATTCAACTCTCAACTCTCTTGAGTCCTCTTTCAGAGGACTTGCGCTATGAGACAGGGAATTCATTCCCTGTCGGACTGTCGGATGTAACGAATGACAAGTTGAGGGCGAGGGCCTTGAGATTCACCCACAGTCCTAGGAGTGATTGAAATCCCCGTCTCATAGCAGAAGTCGGTTAAAACCGACTAAAACATTAAATTCAATTCTCAGCCATCTTCAGTCCTCTTTCAGAGGACTTGCGCTATGAGACAGGGACTTCATTCCCTGTCGGACTCTGGGAGTCAACGAGGGGCGAGTTGATGCTGGATTTATTTTGCTTTCATCCTTGACATTGACACTAATGTCAAGGTTTAGGCTACAGGAGTCATTCTACCAAATCAAATTTCCCCCATGACTCCCAATTCCCTCCCCATTTCTCGCCTCTGGCGCCTCGCCCAAGAACATCCAGATGCTGTGACTGCCGCCCTGTGCGGAATTCTAGTAATCTTGGGTTCGCTAGCCCTGCAATTCGGCTGGCTGGGTGTAGCCGTGTTAATCTTGCCCGCGGCTTATGTTATCGGCGGCTATTCCAGTACCCGCGAAGGCTTAACTACGCTTTTTCAAGAACGCGAATTAGATGTAGATTTGTTAATGATTGTCGCTGCTTTGGGCGCGGCCGGTTTGGGGCTGTGGCGGCAAGAATATCATTTAATTGTTGACGGTGCGGTGTTGATTTTAATCTTTGCAATTAGCGGCGCCCTTGAAGGTTATGCTATGCAGCGGACTGAACGCAGCATCCGCAGTTTGATGAGTTTGACGGCGGATACTGCTAGGGTGGTAAGGTACGGCGGGGAACGGGAAATTGCGATCGACAAATTGCAGATTGGCGATTGCATTTTAGTCAAGCCCGGAGAAATCATCCCCACAGATGCGATAATTATTGAAGGCTACAGCGCGATCGACCAAGCCTCGATTACCGGCGAATCGATGCCCGTGGAAAAAAGCAGGGGCGATGAAGTCTATGCAGGTACAATTAACGGTGTCGGCGCACTGAAACTCGAAGTGCATAAAACTCCAGAAAGCAGCTTGATTCAGCGAGTGATTCGGCTGGTTCAAGAAGCACAAACAGCAGCGCCGCCTTCTCAAATGTTTGTGGAAAAATTCGAGCGCGGTTATGCTAAATTAATTGTCGGTTTAGGCTTGCTTCTCGCAACTTTGCCGCCCTTTGTTTTGGGCTGGAATTGGGAAGAGACAATCTATCGGGCGCTGATTTTCCTAGTAGTCGCATCCCCCTGCGCGCTGATGGCTTCGATTATGCCGGCGCTGCTTTCGGGAATTGCTAACGGGGCGAGACAGGGGATTTTGTTTAAAAGCGGCGCGCAATTAGAGATGATTGGTAAAGTCAGGGCGATCGCCTTTGACAAAACCGGAACTCTCACCACGGGAAAACCTGAAGTTATCCAAATTGTACCAGCAGCCGGATATACTGAAACAGAAGTTCTGCAATTGGCTGCAGCCTTAGAAGCTCATTCCGAACACGCGATCGCCTCTGCAATTGTCAGCGCCGCCCAGCAGCAACAGTTACAATTGTCAACCGCTACCGACGTACAAGCAAAAATCGGCCAAGGAATAGTCGGCAAAGTTAACAATCAAATCATTGCCATTGGTAAAGCCGAATTTGTCGAAGCAACTTCCGAATTGACTCAAATCAGCCAGCAGTTACAAGCCGAAGGTAAAACAGTTGTTTGGGTGGCAAAAGGCGAGCAACTTTTAGGAATCATTGCAGTAGCAGATACCATCCGCCCCGAAGCAGCAGCAACGGTAAAACGCTTGCAAAAATTAGGCGTAGAACATATAATTATGCTAACCGGCGACAACAAGCAAACAGCTCAACACATCGCCCGCCAATTAGGCATCAATGAAGTGTACGCCGAACTTTTGCCAGAAGACAAAGTGCAGGCAATTAAACAACTGCAAACCCAGTATCAAACTGTAGCAATGGTGGGAGACGGCATCAACGACGCCCCCGCCCTCGCTCAAGCTTCCGTAGGCATTGCGATGGGGATTTCCGGCAGCGACGTTGCTTTAGAAACTGCTGATATCGTATTAATGGCAGATAAATTAGAGCAACTAGCTAAAGCCATTAGTTTAGGCCGCCGCGCTCAAAATGTCGTCAAACAAAACATTGTTTTTGCACTCAGTTGCATTATACTGTTGTTGGCGGCTAATTTTTTCGGAAATATCACCATGCCTTTCGGCGTCATCGGTCATGAAGGCTCTACAGTAATAGTAACCTTAAGCGGTTTGCGACTGCTCAGAAATTAGACACGAAAAACCGCTAAAATCGACGACGCAGAGCAAGAGCGAAATTAGTTTCCCGGCTTGGCCCATTGGTGACAATTTAACGTTAAACTAACCGTCTCTCTTGTTTGTATCGAAGCCTAGATCCCCCCTAACCCCCCTTAACAAGGGGGGGACAAGATTCTTCTCAAAGTCCCCCTTCTTAAGGGGGATTTAGGGGGATCGAGACTCAACTACAAGCGACATTTATTATGAGTTTCAGTCTTAAGCTGTCACCAATGGGCTTTGCCTGGGAACGAGAATCCGATCTGCGTTCATCTGCGGTTAAAACTTCTAAATATTAAGAAAAAATACAATCTGTGTTTTGTCACTCAAAACACGCTACCGTCAAAAGTATAGAATCATACCAAAATCTAAAGTTGCTCGAAAGTGCAATAAAAATTAACCTAGAAAAAGTCTAGAAAATGGTACAGAACTGATTGCACCAAGAGCAATAGAAAACAAGTTTTCTGTTGGAGGCTATTATGAACCACAAAGTCCTTGGGGCCACGCGGAACGTTGCAATTGTTGGCCCTTATTTAAGCGGTAAAACCGCACTGCTAGAAAGTTTGCTATCGGTGACAGGGACAATTACCCGCAAAGGAAATGTCAAAGAGGGTAACACAATAGGTGATAGTTCGCCGGAAGCACGCGATCGCCAAATGAGCGTAGAAGTAAACGCCGCCACCGCTGAATATGAAGGCGTCCGCTTCACATTTCTCGACTGTCCGGGCTCGGTAGAATTTGCCCAAGAAACTTACAATGCGCTGATTGGTGTGGATGCGGCGGTAATTGTTTGCGAACCCGTTGCCGATCGCACTTTAACCCTCGCACCCCTGTTTAAATTCCTCGATGATTGGGAAATTCCCCACTTAGTTTTCATCAACAAGATCGATCGAGCTTACACAGACGAAACTACTTGTGGCAGCAACTTCACCGAGGTGATCGACGCGCTCAAATCCGTTTCCAGCAGACCGATCGTACCTCACCAATATCCGATCGGCAAAAACGAACAAATCATCGGTTTTATCGACTTAGTAACCGAACAAGCTTACCACTACCATCCGGGCGCCGCCGCAGATCCCGTCCCGCTTCCAGAACACCTCAAAGCACAAGAAAGCGCAGCGCGGCAGCAAATGCTCGAAGAATTGGCGAATTTTGACGACCATTTACTCGAAGAATTGCTCGAAGAAATCAATCCCGACGCCGAAGAAATTACCCGCGATTTAAAGATGGAATTAGGCGCAGATTTAATTGTGCCAGTATTCATCGGCATCGCCGAACAAGATTTCGGCGTGCGGCCTCTGCTGGAAGCTTTGCTGAGGGAAGCGCCCACACCCGAAACTACAGCCGATCGCCGCGGCATTATACAAAGTGAAAACAAAGTTTTGGCTCAAATCCTCAAAACCTATTACACGCCGCAGGGAGGCAAACTATCGTTAGTGAGAATGTGGCGGGGGACGCTGGCAGACGGAGCAAATTTGAACGGCGTTCGAGTTAACGGTTTGTACCGCTTGACCGGCCAGCAAACGCAAAGTTTGCAATCCGTCAGCGCGGGGGAAATTGTGGCTGTGGGAAGGCTAGAAGGCTTGAAAACAGGCGATGTGCTGGGTTCGGAAGAATTGCCAAAAGCCGAAATCATCCCGCCTGTCTACGCACTGGCGATCGTCCCAGAAAAGCGCAACGATGAAGTTAAGCTGAGCTCCGCTTTAGCTAAATTGCTAGAAGAAGACCCATCTTTAGTCTGGGAACAGCACGGCGACACTCACGAAATTATACTTTGGGGTCAAGGCGAAATCCACCTGAAAGTAGCCTTAGACAGGTTGCGCCGCAAGTATAATTTGCCGATGGTAACTCACTTACCGCAAGTGCCGTACAAAGAAACCATCCGCAAACCAGCATCTTCCATCCACGGGCGCTACAAACACCAAAGCGGGGGACACGGACAATTCGGCGACGTGTACCTCGATATTACACCGCAGCCTCGCGGAGAAGGTTTCACCTTTACCGACAAAATAGTCGGCGGAGTCGTCCCAAAACAGTACATTCCCGGCGTGGAAGTGGGAGTGCGCGAGTATTTGGATCGCGGCCCGCTGGGTTTCCCGGTGGTAGACGTAGCGGTGACGCTGACGAACGGTTCCTATCATACCGTTGACAGTTCCGAACAAGCTTTCAAGCAAGCGGCGCGTTTGGCGATGCAGGAGGGAATGGCCAAGTGCGAACCCGCATTGCTGGAGCCGATCGCCAAAGTTGAAATTTGCGCTCCGAACGAGTGTACATCAAAGGTGTTGCAGTTGGTTAGCGGACACCGCGGCCAAATTCTCGGCTACGAAGGTAAAAAAGGCTGGAAGGGATGGGATGCCGTTTCTGCTTATTTGCCGATCGCAGAAATGCAGAATTTGATCGTAGAATTGCGATCGCAGACAATGGGAGTAGGATTTTTTAATTGGGAGTTCGATCGATTGCAAGAAGTGCCGGAACCTTTAGCTAAGCGGGTTTTGCAAACTAACGGAAATGGCAACGGAAACGGTAAAAATTAAGCCGTAGGGGCGGGTTCACCAACCATTTCTGGAATCATTCAAAGGATAAATAAACCCGCCCCCACCCCACGGTAAATCTGAATGTACATTGCGATTGTTTGTTGGGTGGGGGCGGGTTTTCGAGATTGTTTGTTTTAGGCTATTATGGTTGGTGGAACCCGCCCCTACCGATTTTAATTATGATTCAGCTTATTCAGTCAACTCATTTAACCCCGAAATAATATTCTCGCCTAGCATTAACGCATTTCTCGCTTCTCTTTGCAAGTTAAACATAGTATCTTCATAATCAGCTTTATTCCTAAGTTCTCTCAATCTGCTTAAATTTTCACCTATTTTGACCATATTTTTCATTTGAGTTGGGTGCTCTATAAATTCTTCGGCTACATATTGATGTTCGTTGATATCGCGATTCTTACGAAAAAGTCTTGGGTCTTGTTCAATGTCACGTAAGTAATTTCGCGCTAGACAAAATGTCGAATAGTATGCTCTACTTATCGCCGATCGCAACTTGGCTTCCCTGTTAGCTGAACTGTCACTATTCGTGGCAGCTAACTCTTGAGCTAAATTCAAATATTCAGACCAATCAAATCTCATTTTACTCCCATTCAAGGCTAATATGTAAATCATTTTTGGGGGCTGCTATTTTAGCTTCGAGCCACCAACTATCATCAAGGATGTTTAACTTTGCAAAAGCTTCATCGACTTCGAGTTTGGTGTAAATGGTAATCCACAGCGATCGCCAGTTGGCAATTTCTGGATCGGTTTTCACTTCTAAGCCTAATCTTTCCGTAGGAAATAGCGCTCGAATGTGATCGTAAGCTTCCAGAATCAAAGGTGCGATAGCTTCTTGTTCGATGAGAATTTTAAAACTTTCTAGGGGGTTTTCAACCGCGTACAGGCTTTTGATTTTATTAAAAGATGCAATTAAATTGTCAAAGGCTTTAGCTATTTCAGAGGGATTTTCCATTTCTCCTTGTGACTGAGGAAAGGAAGGGCTTAAATTTGCAGCATCGGTGCTGTAAATGCTGTCACTTGTCTCGTTGTAGCGTTTGTCTTTTGATTTTACTTGGTACTGCTCTTTTAAGTCGAGGCGTTCTTTTGTGTAAATCTCGTTCAGAGTGTGGTTTTGTTCGGCTAATTTTTCTAAAGCCAATATCTGACTACTTATATTCTCTTCCAACTCGCCAAGCTGGACAGATGAATCTAGTTTAGCTAAAGCAGCGCCAAGGGCTTGCAACCTAATAATATCTGTTTCTTTCATAAGAGTCGATGGTTTGGAAGTTAGGGATTAACTTTACCAGTAATCGTGAAGCCTGTCTGGAGATTGTAGCAGATTTGGCGGTTGAATGTATTTTTGGTTCGTAGGGGCGCGCTCACCAACAATATATAATGATGACCAACAATCTATATAAACCCGCCCCCATCCCAGGGTAAATCTGAATGTACATTTCGATTTATCGTGGGGAGAGGGCGGGTTTTCGAGATTGTTTGTTTCAGGTGATTAGGGTTGTTGAAACCCGCCCTTACGATCGCACAAATTATACGATCGCGAATCAACGAGACATGATATTAGAGAACTCGATAATTCATCAGTGTATCCGTGTCAAAATCTCTTAGAGTGCCTTCTTCCTTACCCTAAAAAGAAATAATCAAGTAACCATTCAGGAACTTAGCACCAGTAACAGACTTCCCAGTCAGCGCCGGAGGCAGCAAAATATTGCGCCGCTGATCGCCCGCTTCGATCGTCACTTCTGGCCCCGATTGAATCAATTTAATTTCTTTCTTGTCAAACCCAGGCAAAAACAAACTAACTTGACGCTGTGCAATGTTTATGTTAATCGGTTTAGGAGCTTTTGCGGCCTCCGAAAAATCTGGCAAAGCATCAATTAGCGGCTGCCAATTATTGTCACTGTGCGCCGGAACCGAAACAGCCGTCAAAGGATCAAACTCGGCAGTAATAGCTTCTGTAACCGATGCTTGATTAACAATGACACCGCCCACAGTCAAACTAACTTGTTGAGAACTTCCCCAAAGATAGCGGGCAGTTGCGATCGCGCTTGCATCCCCAGTCGTCACCAAAAAAGCGGCCGTGCGGTTCGGATCTGCCAGCGCTTCCTTACCCTTATCCAAGAGATTATCGACTTGCTTAGTAGATTGAAAAGCATTGTCTCCCGACATATCCACAGTCAACACGGTACTGACAAGCGGTTGAATAAAAGGCGACGACGACAAAGCTTTACCCAAATCCGAATCTACCAAAGCTTGGCGGAAGCGGCGGATGTACCAACTCAGAATTTCCGGCATTCCCAGCATCCGCAGCGTATCCATGCCGCCATTGCCGTCATAAACAATTACATCGTATTGTTTGCTGTCGTCGTATTCCCGAAGTTCATTCAACGCCAGCGCGCTGTCCATTCCCGGTAACACCCCTAATTCTTGACCGTAAATCTGCTTGAAAAACGGAGTACGGACATATTGAGCTTCTAGTTGTTTAACTTCGTCCCACCTGCGTTCTAGCAGTGGCCCGCTTTGCACCTGAACTGCTTTGAGGTTGGGGGCGATTTCCTGGGGGCTGAGAGTCAGGGGAGTCCCTAGCAGGATACCCAATGCAGGGCCCGGATCTTGGCCGAGCAGCAGAACTCGCTTGCCTTGAGCCGCGTATTTTTTAGCTGTTGCGATCGCGATCGTACTGCGGCCAGTGCCGCCTTTGCCCAAAAATGTCAAAATCAAAGCCATTTTCTGTTCTCACTGCCAAAGCTTACTCTTTAACATTTAAGCGCAACCTTCAGCGAGAGTGGGGGAGGGGGGAGAGTGGAGGAAGAGGAGAGTGGGAGAGTGGGAGAGGGGGAGAGTGGGAGACGAAAGGAAACACAGTTAAATTCAATCCGTGTATCCGTGTCCGAATCCGTGTCGTGCCCCTCTTCCTTCTACATCTGTTAAACGGGTTCTAGCTCATCTTCAAAGAACCAAGTCGCAAAACCGTCAAACTTGACAACCACGCCTACTCCGCTACCGTCAACCATTCTGAATCCGTCAACAGTGCCTACTGGATTCTCCTTTATCTTGCCCACCATATTTGCAGGTATCCGATCTCTGAGACGGCGCACCTTCACTCTCTGACCTACTTCTATTGCCACTGAAATTGTTCTCCTGCTCTATATAACCTATATACAACCGTTTATTTTACAGTTTGGCGTCTACTTCGGAACAGCAACACCCTCCGTCGATCGCTCGCTATGATTTTCCATCGAAATTTCGACCAACTTTCCCTAAAAGACGGTATTCTAGTCGGAGTTTGTCGATCGTCTACCCTGATTCGCTTGGGTTTGCTTCATAATGTTCCACAGCGGCAAGCTCCACTGGCAGAGGCTGTTCACCACTTAGATAATTATTTTTTATTGATTCGCAAAAAGAAGTTTTTTATTAATTGCCACAACTACAGGATTTCTCCCCAATTAGTCATCCTTCAGGCAGAAGCCAAAAGACATTCAAAAGCAGTAATTAATTTTATGTTTGCTATATATAAATCTGCCCTCTCTGACGTTGACAACGGCGAAATTTCATGCTGTAAAGGACTTTGAGTCGGGTTTGCCAAATTTCCCGAAGGTCAGATTTTAGTAAAGTGTCATGTTGTAACACTTTACTAAAATCTGACCCAAAAAAGAAGTTTTAATGCTAAACTTTCAGGCTGATAAAGTTTATTTTTGCTGCAGTGTTACGGCGTAAAAAATGGAACGATTGCCGGATTTAGGGTGTCTGATACAGGAAAGGAAGTCTAGAAACTTCAATATGACAAAATTGAAATTATGAATAAAATTTTTACCTGTGGGCGATCGACCAAAATTCCGCTCCTAAGTTTGTCCTTGGCTGTGCTCGCGAGTCTGTCGCCCTTTCGTGGGACGATCGCCAGTCCGCTCTCTCCATCCCCCAAACAGCAGTCGAACCCTACTAAAATTGTCTCAGTCGCTCGACCGCCAGCATTGCCAACTGACTCAAAATCTCCCAAAAATCCGGCAACAGTGGCGGCGAATCCATCCCCAGCAGACACGATAAACGCCCAGGGAACAGCGGCAGCGCGATCGCTCGAAATAGAAGAAATTAGCGGTACAGTCAGCTTTAAAGGGCGGCCAGCGGTTGTGGGCGATCGGCTACTCGCCCCCGGAGATGAAATCATCACCGGCCCCAATTCCACAGCCCGTTTAGGCATCGACAACAACATCGGCACCGTGGAAGTTGCCGAAAAAACCACACTCAGAATATCCGATTTGTCAAGCCGTGCAGGCGGCGAAAAAAGCACAGCCATTTTTGTCAGCAGGGGGCGAGTCAGGTTGTCGATCGGCAAAACTGCTGCTGCAACTCCCGCAGCCACCACCTCAACAATTATCCCGCCGAACCAAATAGCCGCCCTCAATACCTTCAGCGGACTCGGCAAATCCAGTCAAATTGCCCAACAAACCCGTTCTGCCAGAACCGCCCCAATCAGGGTTGAAACCCCAGAAGGCGTTGCCGGAGTCCGCGGCACATCCTTTGGCGTCAGCGTCGGCGGCGGCAAAACCGCAGTCGAAACTATTGAAGGTGCAGTCGTAGTATCCGGCAACACCGACTCGGAAGTAGTTCTCAACAGCGGCAACTCCACGACTATTTTCCCTCAAACCTCGCCCGTGGCGCCCTCAGCCAGCCCTCGCCTAGCTAAACTCAAAGTCCGCAGTTTATTGAGAGTCAGCGGCAATATCTATCGCCTCAGCGGTCAAATTAACCCGATCGACACAGTTTATGTCCACAATGAAGAAATTAAGATCGATCGAAAAGGCAACTTCAAAATCCAAGGAATTTTACCTCCAAGTCGCCGCCTCGAAATCGTAGTGCGAGGCCCGTCAGTCACAGAAAGGCATTACAGCTTCGCAGTTCGCTAAACAACCTATCGTCGCGAGTAATCTACGCGGGCCGTCTCTGAGGACTTGAATTATATCTAAGATGTTGCACCATTCTCAATAAGCCCTAGGGGCGGGTTCGCCAACAGCCTTAAAGCTTGCAAATAGGTTCTATAAACCCGCCCGACCCCACGAAAAAGCCTGTTCTTGACAATGGTGCAAGATGTGAGTTAGATCCTAAGTTTTATCTGGGTTGATTATTTTGTGTAGGTGCGAAGCATTTTGCGATGAATCTCGGTAGTCAAAATAAATAAATTTTGCCCCCACCCTTCGCCCTTACGGTATTGTAAAACTTCATGACAATCAAGCATCCAGGATACAAGCCCCCGGATTCATCCGTCCAGAAGTAAAAAACCTGTATCCGATAAAGGATCCCCCGAATTTATCCGTGGGGTCAATCTAAAATCTAAAATCTAAAATCTAAAATCGATTGACTCCCACTCCTCTCGAAGTTCGGACTCGAATGTCAATTATTGCGTCTAATTAATTGCATGAAGTTCAAAAAATGGATCGATCATCTCAAACAGAATCAACTGATCGGCTTGCGGCAATATGTATTCACAAATCCTCCCTGGATGACAGGGGCAGTAGTAGGTCTAATGTCTGTAGCCATGCTACAATTTGGAATGTGGAAACCCCTTGAATATTTGGGATACAAAACGCTATTTCAAATTCGAGAATCGGGAATTTTGCCAAATCCCGGATGGGATGAGAGAATTGCGGTAATTGCGATCGAACGGCATTCCTTGCAAGAATACGGTCAATTTCCTTGGCCTCGCAACCGCTACGCCCAACTGCTAGAAGCACTGAAAAAATCTCCCCCTACAGCAGTTGGTTTTGACATTCTTTTCCTCGATCCAAGTCCGAAAGATGATATTTTAGCCGCTGCAATCGCCACCAACGGCAAAGTTGTACTCGCTAAAACCACCAAAGAAGAACCCGTAGCATCTTTAAAAGCAGCAGCCGCAGGTGTCGGCCACATCGGCCAGGAACCCGATAGCGACGGTATTAGCCGCGAGTCAAAAATCTTTCTCAACGGGATTCCTAATTTCGGTTTAGCAATGACTCACAGGTACAATGCTGCTAATCCCCAAGATCCAGTATTGCTCCCACAGTCCAAAAATAAGCAGGAAAAAAAAGTCTGGGTTAACTGGCCAGGGAAAACAGAAAATCTACCTACCTATGCTTTTGTTGATGTCGTAGAAGGTAGAATTCCAGCAGATTCTCTGACTAATAAGTTAGTTTTAGTGGGCATAGTTGCTACCGGTTTCGATCCGATATCTTCACCTCTCAACAAGACTACGGCTGGGGTTTATTTATATGCAGCGTTGATTGACAATTTGCTCAATCAACGCTTGCTCCAGCGGCTGCCGGTACTCGTAGAAATTTTGTTATTGTTGGGGATTGGCCCGCTTACCGCTTTGGTTCTGGGCAACCGAGGTGTTAAAGAGAGAATTGCGATCGCTCTCGGTTTGCCTATAATTTGGATTGGGGCTGCCGCTTTGTTATTTGGCTTCTTTTTTTGGTGGGTTCCGATTGCCGCACCTATCGGCACTCTCATTTTATCTAGCACTGCTTTGCAACTTCGGGAACAGTACGAAAAGCAGCAGTTGATGAGGTTATTTGAAAAGCACGTCGATCCAGAGACTGCTCAGCTTATTTGGCAACGCAAAGCTGAGATATTTGAACAGGGAGAACTCGAACCTCAAGAACTTACAGCAACGGTGCTGTTTATGGATATTCGTAGTTTTACTTCAATTTCAGAAAAAATGCCACCGCGGGATTTGCTCACCTGGCTGAACAATTATTTGGAAGCGATGACTAACTGTATTATGGATCACGGTGGCGTTGTAGATAAATACATCGGTGATGCAATTATGGCAGTTTTTGGAGTGCCTTTTTGCCATAGCGAATATGCAGAAATTCAACAAGATGCTTTGAATGCAGTTGCGGCTTGTATTGCGATGCACGAACGGCTGCACCAACTTAATCAGCAGCTTAGAATTGAACGCAAACCTTTAATTAAGTTTGGCATCGGGTTGCATACCGGACAGTTAGTTGCTGGTAGCGTGGGCGGTTCCCGGCGTTTGAATTATTCTGTGATCGGCGATGCTGTCAACGTTGCTGCTAGATTGGAGGCGATGAATAAGGAAATTGTTTCTGACAGTCCTTTTAATTTGTTGGTGACGGCGAGGACTTTTTCTTACGTGCGCGATCGCTACGAAGGCCAAAAAGTAGGCTCGATTCAATTGCGCGGCAAAAAAGAAGAGACTGTGGTTTATGCTATTTTGGGCGAAAAACATTAGTCAGTTGTCAGTTGTCAGTTGTCAGTTGTCAGTTGGGAAAATTACCTTTTTCCCAATTCCCCATTAGACATTCCCAATTCCCAATTCCCCGTTCCTAATGACTGCGGACTAAGCTGTCGCGCATTTAATTGGGATAGTTATGTTAGTAAAAATCTTGTGGGGTGGGCATCTTGCCTGCCCTAAAAGTGAAAATTAAATGTAGTATAGCTTACTGACCAATCTAATCAAATACGCTTAGCCCCAAAGTTTTAGCTATTTTTTCTAACAAAAATAACCCACCGATAGAATTTCCATCTTTATCCAGGGGCGGACTGTAAAAGCCGATCGCCCCCTGGCCCGGAATTACCGACACCAAAGCCCCGCTAACTCCCGACTTGGCCGGCAACCCCACCCGCAGCGCAAAACGGCCCGATGCTTCATACAAACCGCAAGTTGCCATCAGCGCTTTGACACTACGGCAATTTTCCCCCATTGCTCGATCGCCGCTATTTACCAAAACCATCCCCAGCTTAGCTAAATCCTCCACAGTTCCCGACAAACAGCAGATGCGATTGTAGGTTTCTAAAGCAATTTCTGGATTTTGAATGTAACCCGATTCTACCATTTTCAAGGCGAGATTCCAATTATTTTGATTCGGATTTGTCTTCACTGAATCGAGCATTAACTCGTCAACAAATAACTGACTGTTTGCCTGTTGATTCAGCCAAGTTCGCAAGTTTTGACAGCGCGACACAGCATTTTGACCGGGAATCAAAGACGCTAGGGCGATCGCCCCGCTATTAATCATCGGGTTTCTCGGCTTCCCTTGGTCTATTTCGAGTTGAGTTAAGGAATTGAAAGGCAGTTCCGAAGGCTCACACCCAACGCAGTCAAACACCCTTTTTTCGCCCAATTCGCACAGCAAATAAAGCAGCACAAAAGGCTTGACTACACTCATCAGCGGGAATGCTTGAGCAATGCTACCCCAGCTCACAATTTGCGCGTCAATTGCCCGAATTTGCACGGCAAACCCTTGTCTGTCGGCTTGCGCTAGGAGAGGTATGTACGCAGGGATTTGACCCGATTTACTGCGATTAATTGCCTCTTTTGCCCAAACTGCCAGTTGTTCCGGTTCCAAGGAAGATAGTTGGCTGGTGGATATTTTCACTCTCGATTATTTCGATCATTTTAAATTTTAGATTGCCATTCCTGGCGCGATATTGAGCCAGAAACCCCGTTTATTAACCGAATTGCGTCACTTGGGGCCGCTCCGGGAAGAAACTGGGTTTCTTCGGGGATCTCAACCAAGCTCGAACTTCAGGCTAGTCAACTACCCAGCATCAAGCGGAGTACCGCCGGAGATGTGGGCTTGTATCTGAACTCCACCGCAATTCCGAGAACCTTTGCAGAATCTCAGCTTTAGTTTCACCGCCCGACACATTAGGGGATGCTGACAAGCTCCCCGTACTCGTCCAGTCCTGCCGAACGAGCAACGTTCTCATGGCAATATTTCGCGCACCCACCAAATCAGCATGAAGCTCATGCCCGCAACACTCGCAACGAAACAATAGTCCTTTTTTAGGTCTATTGCCGGCCGAAGTGTGTCCACATTTTGGACAGCTTTGCGAGGTATAATTAGCTGGAACTTTAGTAGCTAAAGAGCCGTTCAAATTAGCTTTGTAGTCAATATAGCCGTGCAGTTCGGCAAACGACCATTTAGCTTTGTTTCGATTAGCTTTTCGCTGTTTTTTGCTAACCTTTTTACCAGACTTGGACTTGGTTATATCCCGAATTCCGGTTAGGTTTTCCAGTCCAATTAAAGTATTAGGCTTTGCAATATCCTTGCTGATTTGGTGGTTCACGTCAGCGATAAACCGTCTTTCTCTTCCCGACAAAGCAATTAGTCTGCGCTTTGCCGAACGAGTGTCTTTACGCTGAAGAGTTTGTCTAGCTTTATGATAGCGGTTGGCTTTATGTCTAGCTTCTGAACCTGAGTAGAAATTAGACTTGTTTTGTAAGTCTGTTTCTACGGCTAAGTAGCGCATCCCCACGTCAACGCCAGAAACTCTAGTTATTTTCAGTGGGTCGAGTTCAGGGGTTTCTACCTCAATACTTACCATCAAATAGTAAACCTTAGAGGAACGCTGATAGACAATTTTAGCTGCTCCAACTTTGGAACCATTCGCAATGAAATCCAGATGCTTGTTGTAGCCATCATACGAGACTACTATTCGACCAGTCAGGGTAATAATACTCACCTTCTGCTCGGATTTAAACGAGTAGTCACGCTGATAATTCAAGATACAGGTTCGAGAGATATACTTAGGGGGTTGGTCTAGTCCTTTGTACCGTTTCTTGGTGTACCCTTTAGCGATAGCATCGTTAGATTGTTTTACCTTAGTCCAGAGAGTTTTATACGTTGCCGAAACTTGTCTCGGTACATTGCAAGCCATCTGAGCGCCAAGTCCAAATCGAACTCGCAATTCATTGTAGACAGCCTTTTGTAACTTAGCACCATTGCTGGTTTTGTTCGCATCAAAAGCAACTTGTGAAGTATGATTCAAGGCATCGCGATAAGCCAAGGTAGTCTGAGATACCAAAGCTTTTTGCTCGGCATTCAGGTTTAGTTTTAGCTTGGCGGTGATTATTTGAGGCATTACTTTCACGAACTATGACAAAATTCAATCTCGTGAACATACAAAAAGCAAGTGGTGTAGCAAAATAATTTGTTCGCTCATCGACCGCCCCTCGCCTTCCAACACCTAAAGTCGTTGGTTTAGTTCGGGGCGGTTCTCTTCACTCACGCAAATTCCTCCCGACGCTCACCTGGGTACAGGTAGAGCGCGGGACTCCTTTTGATTTAGTTGACGTTTCTGCCCGCCGGGAGCAAATAAATTTTTCATAAAAAACCTGTACTTTGCATAAAAATCTCCCTTTCACCCGGATATATAAGTAGCAGCTTCAAGGCAAGGCTGCTATCTAAAACAAACCAGCACTAGCTGGAAATGCCTTCAGATTCTTATGTTTAAGCCCCAGCAAGGGGCGGGGTGCATATTTAACTTAATTCTTTCAGAGTTCGCGAAATCCTGTCCGGAAAACCCCCGAACCTTTAAGAATGTACTATCCAACCGGATTCACCAAAACCAGGATAAAAAAATGGCAGACGAACCGAAAGCTGAAGCACCAAAGCCCGCTCCCATGATTTTTAAGGGTGTGTGCAAGGAGGGAGTTCTCAAAGGCAAAGAAATTGAAGGCAAACTAGATATCAAAGTCAACGTCGAATCTGTAACAACCCCAGAAGCACCGCCCAAAAAATCTGAGTGGGAGCCAGTTATCTTTTGGGTATTGTTTGCATTCATGGCAAACTTGATTGTCGGCGATCCCGCCGGAATGAGAAAAAAATACAGCTCCCCACAAAGGTCTCATTCTCATCAGATGTTAAACCAATCTGGGGAGCAGTCGCTGTTGCCTAAGAAAAACACCAGCAACTTGCCACTTTAGGCCCTGGGAGCCTGCCAGCCACGCAAATAGTAATAGAAAGACCCGAAATATTCATCGAATACTCGCGTCGTAGTTACCAAAGCTTCTGCACTAGGCAGAAAATCTCCCGCGTCTAAGCGGAGTCTGGATTTCCCTCCTGCCGTGGGTTGAAAAGTGTAGAAGTCGGTAGCCCTAGGAATCACCTGGATTCCCATATTCGCAAAAGCGAGGCTGGCACGGCGCATCTGAATCGCAGATGTTACCAGGATTACTTTGCGCGGGGCGCCACGGCTGTCGAGTATCTTTCTCACTTCTTCGGCGCTGGTGCGTATGTTGCTGCCGTTATCGTCGAGAACGATACTGCTGCGTGGCACGCCCATGTTGTTTGCCAGCAAAGTCTCGATATCCTTCGCTTCCCCAACATAACCCTCCAACTCTGGTCTGGGGCCAGCGGTAACGATGACCATCGGTGCCACTTTTTGGCGGTACAAAACGGCAGCATAGGGCAGGCGATTACCTGTATCTGTCAGTTGAATCGCTACTCGGTTGGGGATGTGAGGCTGAGTGGTTCCCTTGCCTAGGAGAACTATCGCCGCGGCAGTTTCATCGCAGCAAGCTGTGCGGACGGCGGCAGCGGCGTCCCGTTCTGCTTGGTCGGCGAACCAGTAAGCGACAACTGGCATACTCGAAAGGATCAAAACTAGCAGCGCTGCCAGGATCATTCTCGGCGCCGGGTTGCGGATGCCCCCGTTCGTGATCAGCGCCGACGCAATCACCAGCAGAGTGATGGAAAAACCCAACGGCTTAAAGAAGAAGGCTATGAGCCCGAAAATCGCTGCTCCGACTGGTGTGTCTGGCGCAAAAAAAGCGAGGAACAAAAGGCTGATCAGCAGCAAAACGCGCAGTCGGTCTAATAACGGATTGTCTTTACCTCCTGATTGATCCCACCACGATTTGATCAGTGAGAACAGGAGGAATAGAAATAGAATGCGAGCTAACAGTTCTGGCATCTTGCAATATTCTGTGTCTTCATAAATTAGTACGGAAGTGTGGAAACGAGCGCGAATTTAGCTGCGGGAGGAAATACGGGCATCGGTGGGTTTTTAACTTTCGCGAATAACGCAGTCCGATCGCATTTATCCTGATGCTCGCTTCCGGTCAGCTATCAACCATTGGTTGCAGGGTGAAACCCGCTACTTCCAGTCACAGATTGCTGACAGTTAATTGGTAATTGATAACTGGTAATGGTTGATTGGTAATTGGTAATGGAGCGAGTACGCCGCAGGTGGAATTGACAATTCAAGCCTGCTTTGTTCTGCCTACTTTTTTCCCCATTACCTGTTACCGATTCACCAATCCCAATTTATCGGCGCTTCAGTTGATTCCGAATTGCCTGCGTTACCGTTTGAATTACTTTAACACGAGCATAATACTTGTTATTGGCCGCAATTAGCGTCCAGGGAGCAGCCGGCGTGCTGGTGCGCTGAATCATTTGATTCACCGCTACTTCATAATAATTCCATTTTTCCCGATTCCGCCAATCTTCTTCGGTGAGTTTGTATTGTTTAAATGGATTGTTTTGCCGCTCTGTAAACCGCTTTAGTTGCTCGTCAGGACTGATGTGCAGCCAGAATTTAACTAAGACACAACCGAAACTGGTGAGTTGCTCCTCAAATTCGTTGATTTCCTGATAAGCTCGGCGCCATTCGAGTTCGGTGGCAAATCCTTCGACTCGCTCGACCAGCACTCTACCATACCAACTACGATCGCAAATGCTGATCTTACCAGCCGTTGGCAGCCGCTGCCAGAACCGCCAGAGGTATTGATGCGCTTTTTCTTCGTCTGTCGGCACCCCAAAGGCATTAACGGTGTAACTGCGGGGGTCTAATATGTCGGTCAAGCGTTTGATTGCTCCTCCTTTACCGGCGGCGTCCCAACCTTCAAACAGCACTAACACGGGGATTTCCTCTTCGTAGATGCTTTGTTGCAGTTTCCCAAAACGGGTTTGTTCCTCGCGAAGTTGCTGTTTGTATTCGTCGGGCGACAGCGATTGAGTTAAATCTACTTGGGCCAGCAAGTCGGGTTCGGTGGGTTGTAAGTGTTCTTGATGCGGCAATTGTATCGGTGCTGATTGCATCGTTCGTCTGTCTAAGGCTTCTGTAATTGTCGCTGCCATTTGCGTTAAAACTTTGACTCTCGCCCAGCGTTGACAATCGCCTTCTACTAGCGTCCAAGGTGCGGGGCCAGTGCCGGTTTGGGATACCATTTCTTCGGCAAAAGTTGTGTATTCTTCGTATTTTTTGGCTTGTTTCCAATCTTCTGGCCGCACTCGCCAAGCTTGTAATGCGTCATCTTCTAGTTTTTTGAGCCGATGCTTGAGTTCTTTTTTGCTCAGGTGAATCCAAAATTTGGCAATTGCGGCGCCGTCATCAACCATCTGCCGCTCGAAGGCGTTGATTTGCCTGATGGCTGTCGGTACTTCTGCGTCGGAGACTCGATCGAACAATCGGTCTTCTAAAATGTGAGTGTACCAACTGTGGTAGAAAAAGCCAATTTTGCCACGGGCGGGGAGTTTCTGCCAAAACCGCCATAGGAAAGGATAGCCCCTTTCTGCATCTGACGGCGGCCAAATCGGGTGGACGGCAAACCCGCGCGGGTCCATGTACCCCACCATTTTTTTGACCAGCGCGCCTTTACCGGCGGCGGCCCAACCTTCGAGGACGATGATTGCGGGCAATTTTTTTTCTCTGCAGGCCAGTTGGAGCGATCGCAACTGTTGCATTAAAATTTCTATCTTGGCATCATAGGTTTCTTTATCCAGGGAGATATCTAAATCGAGGTTGTCGAGCATATTTACCTCATATTAATCTGTAAAAAACAGTTTAACGTTAGTTTAACGTTAGGATAAAATTAAATCCTCAACTCAGGGAAAAACGTTATAAAAATTACAGTTACGGCTGGTTGAAAGCCGGAGCGCTCCTGCAATCAAATGCCAGCCTCGTTAATACTAGCAAGATTCCCTCGATTTCCAACTTGCCAAAAAAAACAGCTCAGGTTATAGTTGAAATAGGGAACTTTTAAATAAGTTCAACTTCTCCCCTCCCCCGATCGGGCGAGTTAACAGGAGGAGCCCAAAATCCCTGAAAAAGGATTTATTGTAAAACAGAGCAAAAGTAAAAATCAACTACCCAGTGGGGGTGACAACTTCTTTACTTAGCTGTAGAAACTTTATTCAAACAATAGTAGTTACTTAAGCACCAAGCTTGGTAACGAAAGAGAGCGCGACTCATCGACATCCGGCCATAAACTCACATACAAAACTAGCCCAAAAAGGCAAACCAATTTTTATGATTGCGCTATAAGATAAAACCTGAAAGCCTGGGTGATATAAACAGGTTTCTGAGTTTTATCGACACCATTCTCAAATACTAAAAACAGTTGAGGTGCGGGCTCGCGAACCCGCCCCACAAGAACCTTTATTTCTTGTGGAACAGGCCGGAGTGCCTGTTACTGACATTTATCCAAAATGTCTGAATTACTGTACTTGTTTGCCCATACCAACTAAGAGGAACAGTCCGAAATTACGGATTGCAAGTTTTTTATGAATATCTTGACAACACGCTCCTACAAGGGCGAAACTGACTGGTGCGCGATCGCAAATTTAATCGACGCTTGCGAAGCAGTGGATAGACTCGGCGAAGAAGTCTCCGCAACTGAACTCAAGCTAATACTTGATGCACCCAAACTCGACCAAGCCCGCGACGTGCAGTTGTGGGAAGATGGTAATTACAAACTAATCGGTTTGTCACTCCTAGATATGCCCGATTCCCCGGCTGAAATAGACGCTTCTTTGTGGTTTTATGTGCATCCAAATGTCCGTGGCGAAGGATTAGAAAAAGACATAATTAAGTGGGGCGAAAAGCGGCTGCGCGAAGTGGCGAAAGAACGCAATTTGCCCGCAAAATTGCGAACCTACAGCCGGGAGGACAAAACCGATGAGATGCGGCTGTTAGAGAAACAGGGCTTTGAGGTCGATCGCTATTTTTGGACAATGGCCCGATCCCTCGCCGAACCCATTCCCACACCCGAATTTCCCGCAGATTTTGCACTGACACACGTATCAGGAGAACAAGACATCCAACCTTGGGTAGAGATGTTCAACCAATCATTTATCGATCACTGGAATCACCACGATTTAACTGCGGAAACCGTGCGTTATTGGATGCAAGATCCGAATTATCAGCCGGAATTAGACTTGATTGCTGTTTCGGGCGATTCCCTGGGGGATAGCTTCGCTTCACGCAAATTTGCAGCTTTCTGCGACTGTCAAATCAAACCCCAAAAAAACCCCCGCAGCGGCACAAAAGACGGTTGGATTGAATTGTTGGGTACGCGGCGCGAGTTTCGGAAAATGGGTTTAGGAAAAGCGATGCTGTTAGCTGGTTTGCATAAGTTGAAAGCAGCGGGTGCAAACACAGCTAAACTCAGCGTCGATGCTGACAGTTTGACGGGGGCGACAAAGCTTTACAAATCAGTCGGTTTCCGCCCGATGGAAACTTGGATCGAGTGGGCTAAGACAGTGTAAATTCGTTAGGGTGGTCAGAAACCGGGTTTTTGCGAAAATACTGCGTTACAGTCGGCAGATGCGGTAAAAAACCCGGTTTCTTTGGTTTTTGAAGCGTACTGGGCGGATATACGCGGATGGACGCAGATTAGGATACAGTTTGTTTAGTTACTTCTACATAAATATGTTCTAACCGCACCGGATACCGAGCGATTGAATCAATAGAAATCCCGTCGAACAGCAAAATAATTTCTTTTAATTCTAAACGTTCCGGCAGCCAAAAAGCCAAATCGCTACCGTAGCGGCGGGGAATGAAACTGTATTGTTTAGCGCGGGCGATGACTTCAGCTTCTTCGTCGGTTTTTACCACGATAATTTCTTGAGCCGGAATCAGTTTTTGCAACTCTTCCAAACTGCCCTCAGCTACAATACTGCCATTCTTTAAAATTCCAATTCTCTGACACAGCCGCTCAGCTTCATCCAACAAGTGAGTTGTCAGCAAAATTGTAATTCCTTCCGACTGCAAGCGCTGAATTAATTCCCAAATTTCATAGCGAGCCTCAATATCTAAACCCGTTGTCGGTTCATCTAAAATTACTAATTTAGGCTGGTGTACCAAAGCCACCGCAATATTCAAGCGGCGCTGCATTCCTCCGCTCAAAGTTTCCACAGGGCTTGTAGCTCTATCTGTCAAATTAACTGCTTTCAAACAGTGTCTTACTTGATAGCGCCGCTGTTTGCGCTCTAAGCCGTAAATTTGAGCAAAAAAATTGAGGTTTTCTTCGCAGCTAAGGCTTTTGTAAAGCAAATTTTCTTGGGGCGCTACACCGATTAAGGATTTTGTAGCTTCGGAAACAGGCTCGCCATTGATGGAAACTTTGCCGCTGTCGGCATTTAGCAAATTGCATAAAATATTGATAGTTGTAGTTTTGCCCGCCCCGTTTGGCCCGAGCAAACCGTAAATTTCTCCAGCTTGAATGTGCAGTGTTAAATCTTTAAGCACTGAGCGCTCGCCGTAAGACTTATTTAGCTTTTCTATTTGCAGCACTGCTTTAATTCTCCGTATTATTTACGATTTTTTCGGAATTATTTAACCGCAGAGAGCGCAGAGGGCGCAGAGGAAGAGAAGAGAGAGATGAATAATTACGACATAATAATGAGATACTTTTAAAGTCTTCTTTCTACTCTCAGCATCCTGCGGTAAGAAAGCCATCCACCTGCAATCATGGCAATAGAAAATATGAATAAATACCAAAAGTGTTCTGCAATATCAGCCAAATCTTTGCCGTCAGCCCACACGCCCATCAGCGCTTCGTTCATGTGATAGATTGGATTGTACTGGGCGAGATCCAGCAGACTTTTGGGAAACAGCGAAGTAGGCAAAAATGCGCCTCCTAAAATCAACAAAGGGACGCCGAAAGCCGCTACTAGCGAGTTGACATCTTCAGTGCGCCTCGCAAACTGGGTGCCGAGAATAAAGCCTACACCTACATAAGATACAATACTGAGTAAAATAATCGCACATCCTAGCAGAATAGAGCCTTGGAATTGTGCTCCGAAACAAGAGGCGATCGTGTATACTAAAATTACCTGACCGATGCCGATGCAACTGTGAGCCAGGAAAATTCCTAAAAAGTAGGAAGTGCCACTAAGCGGGGAAATAAACAAGCGTTTGAGGGTATGCTGTTCTCGCTCTGCTACTACTGTTGCTACGCTACCGCCGAGACAGCTAAAAAATAAAGCCGCTCCTACTAAGCTTGCAGGTGCAGCAGTTTCAAAGGCTTTTGCTGTGGTGAGATTAGCCCGTTCTTTTAAAATCAAACCGTTAATTAGCAAGATAGAAACTGGAAAAATACTCCACAAGACTAAGCTGCGTCGCCGCCTTCCCAATTCAATTAAAATTCGCTGTGCTACTGCGAGCGTTTCGTACCAGTATTTCATTTTAAATTTGTTAGCATTGTCATGGTTTGTAATCAAAAATTAAAGTTAATAGTTTATGATACAGTCATTACATAAGCTTGTCAAATAACTGTTCAAAATGTACACCATTGAATTGATATCAGGCAAGGTCGGAGATGGCAATGCCCAAGGCGTGTCAACTTAAACTTTTCGTCCGCCAGTCCTCCCGCTCACCCGGCAGTCCGCCAGGGAATGAATTCCCTGTCTAATAGCTAAAGTCCTCTCAAAGAGGACTGAAGAACTCATTAGTCCTATGCAAGAGGACTTTAGTTTTGAGGCAGGGGTTTCAACAAGAGCCGGACTATTGGTTGTACGTTAAGTTGACGCCAATGGGCAATGCCGTTTCCCTAGCCCCAAAATAATCGTCCTGGTGACGATGTAAGCATCGCCCGATTAATTGTAGGGAAACGGCACTGCCGTGTCCTGATTTCGGCTAAGGGGTAAAATCAACCGCATTAGATGATGAAATTACCCTTGCGAGTGGTCTGTTGATACAACCCATCGACAACATGGCTATTGAGGAGACGGCAGTGCCGTTTCCCTACCCCAAAATAATCAATAATTATTACTTAATCGTAAAGTTCTTACCTCTGTAGCATCCTTGAAAAGAAGTTAAACTGGTGCTGTTTATCTGTTCCAATTTAGTAACGAGGGAAGAAGTATTGGAAGTGTCAGCGGTAGCACCCCAGTTGTACATAAAGTCGCCGAGATTGTTTCCGGTTTCTTCGTAGCTGTGCTCTTCTACCGGAATTCCCGAAACTCCTGAAACAGTTTGGTTGTGGTATCCGTTAACGATGATTTTTTCGATAACTGCGCCCGGTTCTGCGGTAATGTTCCACTGCACCGGTTCATAAGCTGAAAGTGCGAGAATTATGGGCTTGTTTCGGCGTTCTACTTTGATTTCGATCGCACTTTGTGATAAATCTCGGTTCTTGTGATCCGCATTGGCTTCGTAAACGCCTATTAAATGAAGTTCTTTGTTTCCGCTTGATGAACCAATATAAGCTGAAAAATCGTCGGAACCGCCAAGCCCGCAGTTGGCGCCAGAACTAATTGGGGAAACAAAAGCTGTTTTTTCGGCTAGTTTCTGCTGCACTGCCGGTACTACCCACAATCCGGTTCCGATGCCTAAAGCACCTATCAAAGCGGCCGCGATACCGAAAGGAAGGGCATTTGTGAGGTTGCGAACAACTGGTTTGGCTGTTAGTTGAGATAGCGTTTGCTGCCAAGTTTCACCAGTTTGATCGGCATTCCCGCCATCAAGACAGGCCAATAAACCTAAACTTTCCGGCTGTTCGAGCAGACTTTGAACCGTTTTCCCTTCGCCGACGTAGAGATTTCTAGTTTCGGTGTCTAAAAGCAGCCAGTAGCGATCGCCCTCGGCGAGGTGGTACTCTTGTACGGCAGGATCGACTAAATCGTGCTGCAAAAACACCAGCCAAGCCATATTATTGCCAGTCCCGACTGTTTTGCCGTCGCTGGAAATAAGTTGGTCGATGTCGGGTTCCCAGCGCCAAGCTACCCAGCGACTATCTCCTCGATAGCCGAGGGATTTTTCTAGTTGCGGATGAGCGGTTATTTCTAAGCGTTGAACTAAGTTTGACACTAGATTTCCTCCTCAAGTGTGATCGGGTCTAGAGCAATTTTGTTCCAATTTATTAAAACAAATATTTTGCTCATGAAGAGCCTCCGAATAATCGGGTTAATTTTGTCTTGCTAATGTTATCAGCCGGTACTTTCCAAACCACACGGGCTTAACAAAAATATGCCTGTTGAATGGTTTAGCTTGAGAACTTGGAGCTGGCGAGCACCCGCCTGGTAATAATTTTAACCTGTGCTGATAACTAATCCTGTTACGGATTAAAGCTAGCTATCTATCACTGCTTCTACCTGGTTGTCCAGTTTTAAAAGAGTGCTTAGCCGATAGCGTCTACAAGTTCTTAGCTTAACTTTTATTTGGCTACTGTGCTACCAAATATGCCGATCGCACCTAACATCAATATTATGCAGGCAAATAAATATTCCGGCTTTCTCGCGGCTGAAATATCCCTGAAAAAGAGAACGTTTCCGAGAAACCCGGTTTCTGTGATGAAAGTTCTGACCGAAAGCATTCAGGATACCCGCCACGTGATTCATCCGTCCAGAAATAAAAAACCTGTATCCGATGAAACTTGCCGAACGTATTTATCTCGCGCAAGTCAATCAAAAATCTAAAATCTAAAATCTAAAATCGATTGACACTTCGCCTATTACTGGCGGGGGCCATCAATCGCATCTCTAGTCGGTGCAACACCTCCAGGGCCAAACGAACTCGGCGGCACTCTCGGAAGATTGAGATTGCGATTGGGAACTAAATCGCTGTTGCTGTCGCCAGCAGTTCCACCCGTGGGAGACGCACTGTTATTGGGATTGGTATTCGGCGCTGTTCCCGGATTGAGATTATTCGGATTGGTATTCGGCGCTGTTCCCGGATTTAGATTATTCGGATTGGTATTCGGCGCTGTTCCCGGATTGAGATTATTGGGATTGGTGGTTGGCGAAGTTCCCGGAGTCAGATTATTGGGAGTACCTGCGGGCGAAGTCCCCGGAGTGGCATTGGGAGTGCCTGCGGGCGAAGTTCCCGGATTGACATTGTTGGGATTGTTGGGATTTGCCGTGCCAGTAGGAGTAGTTATCGGGGTGCCGACAGCATCTCTGGTGATGGCGTTGGGGTTCGGGGGAGGAGGCGGAGTGCTTGCATTGGGGTTATTTGCAGGAGCATTGCCCGCAACCGGATTAGTGTTTTGGGGAGCAGCGTTGCTGCCGCACAAACTGACTAAATCAAAAGTTGTGCCGCCTGGAGTTTCGATGAAGCAAACCGGCACATTTACTTGGGGGTTTGAGGCTCTGGGAAAATCGGCTGTTCCCGGCATGGGACGGCTAAAGGCAGCTTCAGCCATCAGTGGGGTCAAGGCCGCCGATAGAGCGGCGATTGTTCGCAATAATCTCATCAGCGTTTCCTCAAATGTTAAAGTTTATTTTCTCCAGTATTGCCCATACAATGCCAAGTGTCGTCACTCTAAAAGCCGATCGATCTTTTTGATAACTGCTTCTACAGGCCCACCCCTGGCTAAAACATCTCGCGAACGCAGAAAGTACAGGTAGAAAAAGGCTAAGTGCAAAAGTAGAGCATCCGTTGCCCTTCTTCCTTGATATTTTTAGTACCGAATTCGCGGGTCAACGTAAGCATTCAAAATATCAATTACAATGCTGGCAATTACGACAATTGCCGCAAAAAACACCACAATACCTTGAACAGTTGGATAATCCCGCAAGCTAATCGCTTCGTAAAGGCGATTTGCCAACCCCGGCCAAGAAAAAGTAACCTCTGTTAAAATAGCACCGCCCAACAGTGCAGCAAAAGTCAATCCTAAGACAGTAATCACCGGAATTAGCGCATTTTTCAGAGCGTGAGCCCATAAAATCTGCAATTCGGGAATTCCTCTAGCTCTAGCTGCTTCGACATAATCTGCTTGCAAAGTTTGCTTGAGATTCACTCTGACAATCCGCTCGAAAATGCCGCTCAAAAGAATCCCCAACGTCAAACTCGGAAGTGCCAAATAATGCAAAGATGTGAGAAACTGACCAGGGTTAGCGCTCAGGAGGCTGTCAATAGTGTATAGTCCTGTGTAGCCTTCGGGGGCGGGGAATGTGACGGGAAAGCGAGTTCCCAAAGGAAACCATCCCAACTGCACTGCGAAAATTAATTGCAAAACCATACCGGCCCAAAAAGCCGGCAGTGAGTAAGTGATAATGCCAAACAAACGGCCGACAGCATCGAAAATAGTGTTGGGGCGGGATGCTGCCAGGGAACCGATACTGATGCCAACAATTAAAGCTATGGCCATGCTACAAACTGCTAATTCCACTGTAGCGGGGAAATAATCTCCGATAATTTGCCACACGGTTTGTCCGCGAGTGGTGATGGATGTTCCCAAGTTCAGACTGAATAAGTCTTTCATGTAGTTGAGATATTGCTGCCACAGGGGTGCGTCGAGACCGAGTTGAGCTCGCATTGCTTCTTTGGCGGCTGCGGGAGCTCGTGAGCCGAGAATGGCATCTATGGGGTCGCCCGGAGTAGCCCGCAAGAGCAAAAATACTGCTGTGGTGATTGTCCACAACATTAGCGGTGCCAGAAGCAAGCGGAGAAAAATATAAGATTGTAGGGCTTTGGAACGAGACATAATATTTGGGAATTGCCAATTGGAAATTGGAAAGAGACAGTTGAGTGGATGTTACTTACATCTTGCACTATTCTCAAGAACAGGCAAGATGCCTGTTCCACAACAGATAAATTTTATTGTGGGCCGTTGCTCTGAGCAACGGCCTGAAAGGATGATTGAGAATGGTGCAATATCTCAGTTTTAGCGAAAAAGTCGATCGACTTTTTCGCCATTCCCGATTTTCCTATTCGCCCAGCAGCGATTCAAATGCAGCTTGCAAAGACTTGATATCGCCTACTCTGGCTACTAACAAGTTTTCGCTGCCGGCATCCTGCAGCCTGTGTCTCCAATACTGGATGCTATCAGAGTTGTTCATCCAGAAACTAATCACGGTGTCTACAACTCGATCGACATCCCAGCCTTGCTGAGGAGAAACTGTCTCTACGGATGCCACAAACGCATCGAGAGTGCACTTTCGGTTTGCCAAGTATTCTACACCGGACGGCTGCTGTTGTTGCAGCAATTCCTGCTGCTGGTTAAAAAATGTTAAAGTTGGAGATACGCCCAGGATTTCAAATGTATAGTTCATGTCATCCTCCAGAAGTATTATTTTGCCCAAATGTCGATCGTCCAAAAAAGCTAAAAACGCTTTACTTTGCTGGCGTTGATGAAATGCAGATGCTTCAATTATCCTCTTTGTAGTCGATCTGGATTTTGGCGGCTTATCTTATTAATAGCAAATTTTTTAACACCAGATTGTCACAGAATTTACATTTGTCCTGGGACTGTAGAAAAAATGAAAATAAAATTTTTATTAACCGGGCGTAAGGAAGAGAATTCCCACCCGCAAAAAGTGAGCTTATTTTAGATTAAAAAGTTTAGATTAAAAAATTGAATAATTGGCAATGACTGATGACAACCAGGATGGGGAACACGGGCCTAAAGTTGCATTTTTTACGGCGTGTGACTTTTTTATCGGGAGTCTGCAGAGCGATCGCCACATTCACACAAGTAGTGGCATGATTAGTATTACAAGTTTTTACAGTAGCGGTGGAAATCTCAGCCAAGTTTTGAGCGACCGGCCACCCCACTTCACTATTGCTGTACAACTTTGTAAATTATATCTAGGGTATGTTTTAAACGACAAATGATACGCAAACCCGGTAGGTGTCAGAATATTGATGTTATTTAAAAATTTAAGCAGTTGTCTGATGAAAAGCTCCCCCAAGATGTCACTAAGCCTAGTCTTGTTGATACCGCTGGTGGTACAAATCTCCGTAGCAGTCGGCGTGACTGGATGGCTGTCGTTTCGCAACGGCCAGAAAGCCGTTAATGACCTTGCTACGAGGTTAAGCTTGGAAGTTGCAGCCAGAACCAAAGAAAATTTCCGCAGTTTTGGGGATGTATCTCATTTATTTCTACAAATGAATACTGCTGCGATCGCCTCTGGCAACTTAGACCCGGAAGACTTGCCCAACTTAGAGCGCTATTTGTGGAACCAGACCAAGCTGAGCGATCGAAATACAACCATTTACTATGGCGACGAACAGGGCAGATTCGTCTTGCTCAAGCGAGAAGCAGAACACTTAGTATACATCAGAGACGAATCAACCGCTCCAAACCGCGAAATTTATCGCCTAGATAGCCAAGGAAATCGCACTGAGCTAATCCAAATCGTCCCCTATGACCCCCGTACTAGACCGTGGTACAAAGCTGCCAAACAGTCAGGAAAAGCCACTTGGTCTCCCATCTACCCCTTCGCAGCCTCGCCAGTTCTGGGGATTACGCCGGTGATGCCTATTTACAATGAAACAGGAAACCTGCAGGGGGTATTGGCTATTGACTTGACTCTTTCTCAAATCAGCGATTTTCTCAAAAGCATCAAAATTAGCCCGTCAGGACAAGTTTTTGCGATCGAACGCAGCGGGAAAATAGTCGCCAGTTCCACAGACGAATTGCCTTTTGTCACCGGCCAAGACGGACAAGAACGGCTGTTGGCGACTAGGAGCAAAAATTTGCTAATTCGATCGGCTTCCACATACTTACAACAACGATTTGGTAGTTTTGAACAAATTGACAGCAAAGGACAGTTTACCTTCGATATAGACGGCAAACGTCAATTCATTACCGTTGCTCCCCTGCAAGACGGCCGCGGCCTCGATTGGCTGATTGTAGTCGCAATCCCGGAAGCAGACTTTATGGAGCAAATTAACGCCAACACTCGCACAACTATCTTATTGTGCTTTTTTGCCTTGGTACTGGCGATCGTTCTCGGAATATTTACCTCTCGCTGGGTTGTCACACCGATTACCCGATTGTTGCAAGCTTCCAAAGCTTTAACAAAAATGTCTGAGTCATCCGACTTCACTTCCGCAGAATTAAACGGCGAAGTCGAAGTTCAAGGATTCAAAGAAATCGATCTCCTAGCTCAGTCTTTCAATCAAATGGCTAGACAATTGCGATCGTCTTTTGTTGCTCTAGAACAAACCAACTCTAGTTTAGAACAGCGAGTAGCAGAGCGGACGGCAGAACTCGAAGCCGCCGAAGCAGAATTGCGGGCTTTGTTTGCAGCCATGAGCGAATTAATTATAGTTCTCGACGCCAGCGGTCGCTATTTAAAAATCGCCCCCACAAATCTTTCTCTGCTCTACAAACCAATCGAAGAATTAGTAGGCAAAAGACTCACAGAGGTGTTTCCGCAAGCTACAGCCAACAATTTTCTCAACCACATCCGAACAGCTTTAGATACTCAACAAACTGTCAGTATCGAGTACAATTTAACCATTGACGACCGCGAAGTTTGTTTTGCCGCCAGCATTTCACCGCTTTCCGAAGAATCCGTCATTGTGGTAGCTCGCGACATTACCGAACAGAAGCGAGCCGAATCGGCGCGACGCCACAGGCAAAAACAATTGCTCAAACAAAATACGGTTTTGGTAGAATTGGCAAGAAATAAAGCGCTGTATCGAGGCGATTTGCAAGTAGCTTTTAGGCAAATTACCGAAGCAGCTACTCATACCCTAGATGCAGAACGAGCCGGAGCTTGGTTGTACGATGAAAGCCGCTCGAAACTGCACTGTCTCGACCAATTTAGCCGCAGCAACCCGCACCATTCCCAAGGTGCCGAACTCGCAGCAGCAGACTATCCAGCTTATTTTAAAGCTTTGGAAGAACACCGGACGATCGCCGCTGATGACGCTCTCTCAGATGTGAGAACCAGAGAATTTGTGGAATCTTACTTTTCACAAGTGGGTACTACATCAACCTTAGATGCGCCGGTGCGGCTGGGAGGACAAACAGTCGGAGTTATCTGTATCGAACAAGTGGGAACTCCTCGTAACTGGACATTAGAAGAACAAAATTTTGCTGCTTCCCTGGCAGATTTGGTATCATTGGCGATCGAAGCCAGCGAGCGCGATCGTACACAAAGTGCTTTGCGTCAAGCAGAACAAAAATATCGTAGCATCTTTGAAAATGCAGTCGAAGGCATTTTTCAAAGAACCCCCGAAGGCCACTTCTTGAGCGTAAATCCAGCTTTAGCCCGCATCTATGGCTACGCCACTCCCGAAGAATTGACATCAAATCTCACCAACATCAAACAGCAAGCTTACGTCAATCCTCAGCAGGGCGACAAGTTTATGCGGGTGATGGAAGAATTCGGAGAAGTTTCGGGGTTTGAGTCACAAGTTTACCGCGTTGATGGCAAGGTAATTTGGATTTCCGAAAGCGCGCGTGCAGTGTGCGACGCCAATGGCGAGGTACTCTACTATGAAGGCAGCGTCGAGGATATTAGCGATCGAAAAGTCTTTGAATCCGCCTTGCAACTCGCCCTAGAAGCAGCCGAAGCCGCTTCCACCGCAAAAAGCGCATTTTTGGCAAACATGAGCCACGAACTGCGAACACCTCTGAATGCCATCATCGGCTACAGCGAAATGCTCCAAGAAGAAACCGCAGAATTGGGTTACGATGAACTCACCCCAGATTTAGACAAAATTCGCACTTCCGGCCGACACTTGCTATCGCTAATTAACGACATTCTCGACATTTCTAAAATCGAAGCCGGCCGCATGGATCTTTACTTAGAAACCTTCGACATTGCCGCCTTGATTGAAGAAGTCGCATCCACCGCCGCACCGCTAATTGAGAAAAACGGCAACACTCTAAACTTGCACCAAATTACGAATATCGGCACTATGCACGGTGACATTACCAAAGTGCAGCAGATTTTATTAAATTTGCTGAGCAATGCCGCCAAATTCACTCAAAACGGTACAATTACCCTCACAGCCAGCCGAGAAAAAATCGCGGGCGACAGCAGCGAAGCAAAACAAGAAAACACTTCGGAACCTGCCACAAGTTCTCAATCTTCAATTGCTAGTAAAGAATTTTTAGTTATTAATTGTACAGATACAGGAATTGGGATGACTCCAGAGCAGTTGCAGCACATTTTCCAACCCTTTACCCAAGCAGACGCTTCCACCACGCGCAAGTACGGCGGCACCGGTTTGGGACTAGCAATCAGCCAACGTTTTTGTCTAATGATGGGCGGCAATATTTCCGTAAAAAGTCAGGAGGGTGTTGGTTCTACTTTTACGATCTGGTTGCCAGTTAATCTGCAAAATTAGGGTGGATGGCACACGCAGCATTCAATTTCAGAAAAAAAGAATGCTGGCGCACCTTACAAAAGAAGTTTCCCTAAAAAAAGGGGAATACAAACCAACTAGGGAAACGAAAAGTAAAAATAACCTTGTGTTTAGGTTTTATTAGACCTCTTGCAAAAATAACTAGGACGGGCAAGATGCCCATCCCACAAGAGTTATTTTTTCTTGTGGGATGGGCATCTTGCCCGTCCAATAAATTTATGAAAAGGACTTTTGCAAGAGGTCTATTTTTTACTTTTATCTTACTCATTACGGCTGTGTACTTGGGTTAGATTCTCCATTCACCACCCCCGTAGTATCTATCTGATCGGCGATCTCTTGTTTTCCAGTTTCAATAAACCATTTATACTGCTCAAGCGTTTCGGGACGAGCACTCTCCAAACACATTTTTCTCCAGCGGGGTTTCTCTTTTATATCTTTTTTTTCTTCCAGAACATCTTCTAGCAAGCAATAAGCCATCCCTCCACCGAGCTGTTTTCCTTCAATTGCTTGGTCAATAGCAACTGCTTGTCGAAGTTCTTTTTCAGCCGCTTGATACTGTTTTTGTTTGAGCAGTATCCAGCCCAAGTTTAGATGCAGTTCATAATTGAGTTGAGCATCTTCTTTCCTCACCCGTTGTACTCCCATCCGCAGTAAAGTTTCAGCGGTAACTCTATCGTCTTTACTAATATAAACGCGACCTAAATTATTAAAGGCGCGAGCCTCCCCTAGGTTTAACACTTTTTCATATTCCTTCCTCGCTAAATCTATAGATCCTAAAGATTCGTAGATTTGTCCCAAGGCAATTGGAATCTCCCAATTATTGGGGTTTATTTTGGCCGCTTGCTCGTATTTCCCTTTGGCTTTTTCCAGTAAACCTCTTTCGTAGAGTTTTTTTCCTTCTCGATAGTTCCAGTCCCCAATCCGAGGCAAAGAGTTATAGACTCCCACAGAAGCCAACAATAACATTGCGGTAATACCCAAGGTTGCTTGACTGTGAAACTGCGGAGCAATATTGAGTTTTTTGAGGATATTTTTAATCTGTTCTTGTCCTGTGTCCTGCAAGGTGTGGATTACCGTCAGAAGCAACCCTCCTTGTCCGAGCAGACCAAAGCTCTCAGCGAAGCTGATTCCTCCCGTGGCAAAGAGTTGAGCGAAGGTTGTCATATAAGCCGCTACCCCTGCCAATCCAGCGATTGTCAGCCCGTTGAACAACCAATCTAAGCGATTTGAGGGGGAAACTTCCTCGTGGGAAGTCGGTTCGAGGAACCACCACCAAGCTTCTGGGGAGGGGTGAAATGTAGCTCGCCATTCTGCTAATTTTGCTCCTCGGGCGATCGCATTGGCTTGTTGTTTCAGGAAGTTGTCTAATTCGAGTAGTTTAGCCAAACTTTCCACAGAAAGCTGGGTTTTCTCGCTGAGTGCTTCTTTGATGGCATCGCGAGTAACTAAAATATGGAGAATGGCTATTTCTGAGGGTTCAGACTTGGCCAATTTTAGGTGAGCGAGAGCATCCGTATATTGAGCTAAGGCAAATTCTAATTTCACGATCGGACTTGAATAATTAGTAGATTCCTGAAAAAAGTTTACCGCAAATTGCAGGTATATACTTTAAGAAAATTGTACCCCACAGTTGCAGCACATTTTCCAACCCTTTACCCAAGCAGACGCTTCTACCACGCGCAAGTACGGCGGCACCGCTTTGGGACTAGCAATCAGCCAGCGTTTTTGCCGAATGATGGGTGGCAATATTTCCGTAAAAAGTCAGGAGGGTGTGGGTTCTACTTTTACCATCCGCTTACCTGTTAATCCTTAACTAATCTGGGTATTTTTGAGCTATACTTCTATTACCAAATCTCGTAGGGGCGGGTTCACCAACAATCTTTGGTTCACATCCAAAATATTCATAAACCCGCCCCCACCAAACCAATTAACCCTGATTGCGGAACAATTTTTTGAGTATCTGCGATGGGTGAAGGCGGGTTTTTTAGTTCTGGGAATTGATGATATAAATTTGGGTGAACCCGCCCCGACAAATCTTTGAATTCCCACTTACCAATTACCCAGTCCCCATTACCTTTGAATGCTTCTCGGATCGAGAGCATCCCGCAACCCATCCCCCAATAAATTAAACGCCAAAACAGTCAAAATAATCAGTATCGCCGGAGGCCAAACCAACCAAGGCTGCAACACTAAAATTGAAGCATTAGTAGACAGGGATAGTAAATTTCCCCAAGAAGGATCGGGCTGTTGAATTCCCAAGCCAATTAAACTCAAAACCGACTCCGCCACAATAAAACCCGGAACCGCCAAAGTAGCAGAAATAATTACATAAGTAGCAGTTTGTGGCAAAACGTGGCGGACAATAATATAAATTGGATTGGCGCCCATTGCCCGCGCCGCTTGCACAAATTCTCGTTGTTTAATTGACAGTACCTGGCCGCGAATCACCCGCGCTAAACCCGCCCAATTGATAAATGAAGTAATCAGCACAATCAATATAAATCGCTGAGCACTTGTCAATCCCGGCGGCAACACTGCTGCTAGCGCTACTAATAAATAAAGACCGGGAATCGTCATCAATACTTCGGCGAAACGCATTAAAATACTATCAATCCAACTGCCGAAATAACCAGATATGCCTCCGATTAACAATCCCAATGGAAAAGAAATTGCTATTCCTACTAAACCGATGCTGAGGCTGATTCTGCTGCCGTGTACTAAGCGGCTGAATTGATCGCGCGCTTGTTCATCCGTGCCTAAAATGTTAATTTGACCTTCTCCTGTAGTGCCAAAAAGATGCCTATCTAATGGCAAAACTCCTAAAAAATTATAGGGAGAACCTTTGACAAACAAACCGACAGCCGATGGTTTTTGCCAGTCTACAATTACCTCGCGAGCGCCGGTATTCGCATCCACTGGGCCCTGAGTAGTCGGATAAACGTGGGGCCCGATAAATCGCCCGTCTTGGGTGGTTAAATAAATCTGAGTCGGCGGCAATAATGAACCGTCTAATTGAGAGTCGTAGGGGTCGTAAGGTGCCACAAATTCGGCAAAGAGTGCGACTGTATAAAAAATTAACAGTAGCACGGCTCCTAACCGAGCTAGAGGATTTTTTCTAAGATTTTGCCACCATTTCATAAGTTTTTAGGTTTGAGATTTTAAGTTGGTTAGTAATCAAGACTAAAGTGCTTAAATTTATTTGTAGAGACTTTAGTTTTTTATTGATGAACTCAGCAGCCAAAAATTAATTACTGAATTATAAAGTTTTTCATAACAGAATTACTTACTACAACAATTAGACTACTTTTGTTCATCTGCGACCAAGATTATTCGAGTTTCATCTTCGGGTATTTTCCCCAATTCCTCGCCGCTAAAAGGATTGTAGAAAAACGAGCCTGTTTGGGGTGGCAATTTGGGATTGAGTACAATTTCTACTATACTTTTTACAACCCCAGTGAGCGGAATTGCCAGGATAACTCCCAACAATCCTCCCACTCTACCTCCTAACAGCAAAGCTGTGAAAATAATTACCGGGCTCAATCCGGTGAGATTGCCCATGATTCGGGGAGCTACTAAATTATCCTTGATTTGCTGGAGACCGATCGCCACTACCAACACTTGTAGCGCCAGCCACCAATCAATAAACGCTACAATTATACTAACAGTGCCAATTCCCAAAGTTGCTCCAATAAACGGAATTATTTCCGTCAATCCTATAAACACGGCAAACAACAGAAAAAACGGAACTTGCAGCCACCAAAAAGCCAGAGTCAACGAGATGGCCATCAATAGTCCCAGCAATAACTGTCCCGATACAAATCGCTGGAGGTTTCGCTGCAAAGTCTCTGTTAAAACATAGCGAATGTCTGGGGAAAAAATACTGGTCAAACCCTGCCAAACTCTTTGCCCGTCTAGGAGCATATAAAAGGAAATCACCACAATAAAAATCAAGTCCAAAAACCAGTTAACAGTACCGACAACTAAGCCTAAACTCGTACCTGCGAGCGCCTGCACTTGTTCCTGCACTTTCGCTGATAACTGCTGCTCCAATATTTGCACGTTAAACGGCAAATTGCGCTCGGCACTCCATGCTTGAAATTCAGCTAGCTGCAGTCGCCCCGACTCCAGCAAATCCGGGAACCTCACCCCCAACTGTCTCGCTTGGCTGAACACGGGCGGCACAATAGTTAAACCGATTACTATTACTACCACACCTGCTGTTAAATAAACCAGCCCCGCCGCTACTCCCCGAGGCAAAAATACTTGCAGTCTTTTTACTGCATAATTTAATAAAAATGCAATGAGTCCCGCTGTTACTAAAATGCTGACCAGTTCCCCAACATAACTGACAGCAGTCAGGGTAAACCATCCCGTCACTAGCATTAGTAGCCAAGTAATTAGAAACTGTTGGACGGGAGAAAAGACGCTATTCATTGTGATTTTTGTCAATTAAACTGGTACAATTTCCTGACCCGATTTGTCGGGTTCTACGAGAAACACATTAGAGTATAGATTAGCAATAATCAGTTCAAGATTAGACTAAATGCTCTCAGTATTGATAAGCTGGTGACGGCAAAACCGCTTCGGGACAGACAAGGCCAGCCCGATCGACCCCACGATCGGGAATCACGCTAATATTCAGTATGCCCCAGAGACCGATCAAATTAAATGTCGATCGCACAAACTTTGAGCAAATTTAATTAAAATCGCCATTGTAGGGTGAAAGTGCGCCACACTCACCCAAAAGGAGGAAGCGTTAATCCAGAGGCCCTCCGCTAAAATAAAGTAAATATTATCGTAATCTTTCTTTACAATATCAAAAGCACAGGCTCATACTGGCGAGAGGAACTACCGTGACTAATCAAGTTTTTTCAGAAGCCGAAGAAAAGCAACCCCTTTCCCCCGTGGAGAGCGGGCGCGAAAGGAACTCAGCAGTGGATGTAGCTGAAAGTGAAGTCTCAGACAAATCTCGCTGGCAATTCTCCGGTGAGGATGATGAACGAGAAGTTGCGCTGGAAGTTCCAGAAATCGAGGCGGAACAAGTTTGGGAACCAGAAGTAACTGAAGTTGGGCCCAGCAAAGAAATCAGGTGGCCTGCCTTGTTGGCGGGCGCAGGGATTGGCGTGGCTGCAACGTTGCTAGCAGTAAAATTGACTGGGGGCAATCAGAGTTCGCCGCCTGCAGCTCCAATTCCCTCGGCAACTCAGCAGGCGATTGCTCCGACGGTGACAGTCGCGCCTGTGGAATCTGCCCAGGTGGGTGAAACTCTGCAAGCGACGGGCACCGTGGCAGCCTATGACTTGCTACCGGTGCTACCACAAGCCAACGGTTTGCAAATTAAGCAGGTGTTGGTGAATGAAGGGGATGTGGTAGAAAAAGGTCAGACGATGGCGGTTTTGGACGATTCGGTGCTACGATCGCAAATTGCCGAAGCGCTTGCGGAAGTACAATCGGCCAATTCTACGGTAGAGCAAGCCCAAGCTCAGGTACAGCAAGCCGAGTCAGCCCAACAAGAAGCCCAAGCAGGCGTGGCTCAAGCCCAAGCTGGCGTTGAAAAAGCCATCGCTGACGCAGCGCAAGCCAAAACAGGCGTCGGGCAAGCAAGGGCTGGTGTGGAACAAGCTAAAGCCGGTGTCACTCAAGCTAAAGCTGGCATTGCCTCCGCTCAGGCTAAATTAGATCAAGCTCAAAGAGAAGTAAATCGCACCCAAGATTTGGCGGCTCAGGGAGTAATTAGTCAGCAAGATTTGGAAAGGCGAAAGACAGAGCGGCAGACTGCTGTTCAAGACTTGAACAAAGCTAAAGCTGACTTGAATACAGCTTTGCAAGAACAGAATAAAGCAGCGGAAGAAGTGCAATCTTCTCTTGCTAGAGTAGCTACTGCGGAAGCTAATATCAGTACGGCTAGAGCGGCTCTCGCCAGCGCTCGTGCTAAAGTGAATACGGCCGGAGCGAGTGTCAGTAGTGCCAGAGCAAATGTGGGAAATAACGCAGCAAGTGTCCGCAGCAATGATGCACAAGTCAAACAGTTACAAACTCAACTAGAACAAACAATTGTTCGAGCGCCGGATAGTGGCACTGTGGCTGAAAGAATTGGTCGAGTTGGCGATGTTTCTTCGGGAAGTCAAAAACTATTTTCGATTATTCGCGACAACAAGCTGGAACTGCAATTGAAAGTACCGGAAAGTCAGGTTTCGCAAGTGCGGCCGGGAACAGCAGTGCAAATTACTTCGGATTCTGACAAGCGGATTAAGTTGTCAGGAACTGTACGAGAGATTTCGCCGGTAGTTGACCCGCAAAATCGGCAAGCTACGGTGAAGATTGATTTGCCGACAAGTGAGTTTTTGCGATCGGGAATGTTTTTGCGCGCATCCATTTCTACGACAACGGCTCAAGGTTTGAAAGTCCCTGCTAAAGCTATTGTACCGCAATCTGATGGCAGTTCTATGGTTTACAAACTTGTGGGCGAAAACAAGGTGCAGGCTCAACCGGTGGAACTTGGGGAAATTTCCGGGGGTGCTGTGGGCGATTTGACTGCTGCTAAGGTGGTGGTTAAAAAAGGTTTGAAGGCGGGCGATCGGGTGGTTGTTACTGGGACTGGTTTTCTGAAGGATGGCGCTGAGGTTAAGGTTGGTAAATAGTTATGGGTTAGGGTTATTTAGAGTTAGGGTTATTTAGAGATTATTGCCTTTTTTGACCGCAGATGAAGGCAGATAAACGCTGATGAACCCCGATAACCACTGCCAATATTTCGATTACGCACGTCTACGGGGATTGCATAATATAAAGCACAGTCAACAGTCAACAATCACGGACGGTGTAACCGGAATTCATATCAATTATGTCTTTGGTAAATATTAGCGTCTAACTGTCATGGCATATCTGCTCGTAGCGGCAACCTCACGGTAAACGTTGCCCCTTGTCCCTCACCCGAACTTGTTGCACTAACAGTACCGCCGTGGAGTTCTACTAAATGACGGACGATCGACAATCCTAGCCCTAATCCTGAGTCTCTGCGAGAGAAGCTACTATCCGCCTGACGGAAGCGATCGAACACATAGGGGAGAAAATCAGGGTCAATGCCTTTACCAGTATCGGTAACTTGGATTTGAGCCATGCCATCAATGTAGTCTAATGCGATGTCAATTCTGCCTTCGGCTGGGGTGAATTTAATCGCGTTTGAAAGTAGATTCCACACCACTTGTTGTAAGCGAGTTGGATCGCCCAAAATCTTTGGTTGTAAAGGACTTAGCCTGGATTCAAGTTGAATATTTTTGGCTTCTGCTGCGAAACCAATTACCGCGATCGCATTTTCAACCAGTGGATTGAGCTCAATTTCAGAAGCATTGAGCCGAAATTGGCCTGTGGTAATCCGCGAAACGTCTAATATGTCATCGATGAGTTGGTTTTGTGCTTTGGCGGCGCGCTCGATCGTTTTTAGCGCCTCGTTGGTTTTAGCCTCGTCAAATTTTTTCAGGCGCAGCAACTGTGCCCAGCCAATCATCGCATTGAGCGGCGTCCGCAGTTCGTGAGAGAGGACGGACAAAAACTCATCTTTGACGCGGTTGGTCTCCTCAGCAGCCGCACGAGCCGATTGTTCTTGCATCCGAAGGCTGCGTTCTGTCTCCAACAGTCTTTGCTCCGTGATATCCTCGATCGCCAACAGAATCATCTGTGTATCGCCAATCGGAGGCATTTTGCGGGCATTGAGCTGCATTATTTTATGCCCAATATGCTCAAAGTCATGCTCGACCTCAACATCTTGAAACTGGGGAGTGCCTCCCAGAATTTCTTTGAGGAGCGATCGCAACTTGGGAATATTCCACTGTCCATTACCCAGATCGAACAATGAGCGCTGCTCAGTTTGGCTCGGCATCACCTGAAACGTCTCGTAGAAAGAACGATTGGCGGTGATCGCCCGCAGGTCGAGATCTAACACTAGCAATGGTTCCCGCACGGTTTCCACGATCGTTTCGGCGTAATTTTTCGCTTCCATCAAATGCTGGGCGCTCACTTTTAGCTCGTTGATATCCACCAACATCAGCACAGCGCCATCAATCTTGTTGTCGATCGTCCGATAGGGTCGAATGTGGAGATCGTACCAACGACCGTCTCGATCTTGAACCTCCTGAATTTTCAAATTGAGCGTGCGGATCACCCCTAAAATCCATTGCTCTAACTCCGGTACTATCAACTTGTGAGTGATGTCGCTCAAAGACCGCCCGATATCGGCAGAAATCAAGTTGAAGATGCCTTCAATTGCGGGAGTAAACCGGCGGATTCGCAGGTCGTTTCCCAGCATCAGGATCGGAATATTGATGCTGGTCAGCAGATTCTCTAAATCGTTGCTTACCTGAGTCGATTCCACATTGCGCCGCTGCAATTCGTCATTAATCGTGTTGAGTTCTTCATTGGTTGCCTGAATTTCTTCTTTCGCCGTTTCGAGTTCCTCATTCATGCTTTGCAACTCTTCGTTGCTGGACAAAATCTCTTCGTTGGCGGCTCTCAAATCTTGATTAGCTGCTTGATGTTCTTGGACGATCGCTCCGAGATGTTCTTTTGTGGTTTTCAGTTCCTCTAGCAGCCTTGCAATCTCCTGACTTTCACGCTGTGAAGCATCGGAATTGACTCTACCATCGTCAGCAGCAGCCGGGATTGCACATATCGGGGGCTCCTCTTTAAACAACACTAAAAAATAGTCTTTTGCCACAGCGCCGGCTTGGAATGGAATCACATTAATTCCGACCTGCCGGATGATCTCGCCTTCTTTAACTTGCAAGCCTGCCCGTGCGATCGGCTGCTTCTGCTGTGAGGCTTCTTGAATTGCAGTTCGCAGTTCCACGCGCAATCCTTCTTTTGCCATTCTCAGCAGGCTAAAGCTCGCCCTACCGGGAGCCGGTTCTAGGTAGGGATTTGTCTGTCCACGAAATTGCAGAATCTCGCTGGCTGTGTTAATCACGACCCCGACGGGGGCATAGTGATTCAAAACAATGCGATCGGCTTCTTTCTCCATTTCGATTTCGTCCAATCTTTCCGTGTGCACCGGTGCAGGGTTGACGGCTGTCAGAGGATAGTTGCTAGCATTTAAATCCATCCTGAGCCAATGCGATACCAGTTTTTTAGTATAAATTTTATTCTTTTTATCCAATAGCGCAAACAATTCTGAAAACTCACCAACCGTTTCCGAAGTACCTAACAGCAAAAAGCCTGCGGGCCGAAGCCCATAGTGGAACATTGGCAGCAGTTTTTTCTGCAACAGCGGCCCCAGATAGATCAGCACGTTCCGACAGGTAATCAAATCCATCCGGGAAAAGGGCGGATCGGCGATCAGGTTTTGTCTAGCAAAGACGCAGAGTTCGCGCACGGGCTTAGCGATTTGGTATCCGCCCTCGACTTGGACAAAGAAGCGATTTAGGCGTTCAGGTGAAATATCCGCGACTTGGGCCTGGGTATAAAATCCACTGCGGGCGATCGCGATCGCACTTTCGCTGATATCTGTGGCATAAATCTGAATCGGCAGGTTAGTAGAGCGAGCTGCTAAAAACTCTAGCAAGCAAATGGCGATCGAGTAAGCTTCTTCACCCGTGGAACAGCCGGCAATCCAAATTCGGATCGGTTTTTTCGGCGATTTATCTTGGACAATTGCGGGAAAAACATTGCTGCTTAAGGCATCAAAGGTTTCGGGATCGCGGAAAAAGCTGGTGACATGAATTAAGACATCGTGATACAGCGCGGTTACTTCTGTTGGGGTGTTTTGGAGATATTCGGCATAATTTTCAATGCGTTCGAGCTTGTAGAGTAACATCCGCCGATGTATCCGCCGCTTCAAGGTGGTTTGCTTGTAGTTAGTAAAGTCAACTCCTGTAGCCGCCCGCAGCAAACTGTAGATCGTGGCGATCGCATCTTTATTTGCGATCGCATCTTCGCTGCTGGTGGATTCTGTCGCAGGCCCCTCTGCAATGTAGGGATGACGGCCGATCTGTGATATTTTCTGAGCAATTTTTTCCGGTGTCAAGATAAAGTCTACCTGACCCGTAGCCACCGCAGTATTCGGCATACTGCTGACTTGTGCCGATTCTTCACATTGGGCAAAAGTAATACCGCCTGCAGCCTTAATCGCTTTTAATCCTTGAGCACCATCGCCGTCGCCCCCGGACAAAACGACGCCGATGGCTTTGTTCCCCCGTTCTTCGGCGAGGGACAACAGAAAAGTATCGACGGACATAAATACCCCGCGTCCTCTGCCGCGAGGCGTTAGCTTCAGCACCCCTCGATCGATGGTCATGCTGCAATTCGGGGGGATGACGTAGACCTGATTCGGTGTTATTAGCATCCCATCTGTCACCTCATGGACGGGCATCTGGGTCGATCGAGCCAGAATCACACTCAACACACTTCCCTGATTCGGCAACATATGCTGAATTATTACAAACGCCATGCCGGTATCGATCGGCAAATGGCTCAGTAATTGCATAAAGGCTTCCAATCCACCTGCGGAGGCTCCTATTGCGACTACAGGAAATAAGTCGTTTTGATTGTTTTGCTGCTTTTCTTCAGCTTTCATACCAGCTTTAGGTTTAGATTTCTTGGCCTTCTTTTTATAAGTCATTTTTTATACCATATATCTGGCTGTTGGAAGATAGATTATGAGAAATTTTTATTTTTATTTTTATTATATCTCTAACAGATACCCATAAAATGAAGAGTCTGGAATCTACCTGGAGATATATTGATGAGGCGCACTCTACGCGAGGGATTTTCAAATTATTATTATTATTATTATTATTATTATTGAGAGCCATACTACCTTGATCAAAGGCGACAAGCGTGAGAGTTTAAGTCCGTCATAAATTCTACTAATTGTCCTGTTCAAAGTAGAGAAAGAGTAAATTTACTACATTCTGCGATCGTAGCAATTCTATGAAGGTTTTCCCTAGAGTCCGGTTCCCCTAAATCCGCCAACTCATCAAGAAACTGGAAACCCGACTCTTGTCCGCCCTTCTCAAGCAGTGCGGCTAGGGAGAAGCTGCGGGAAAAGAAAACTGTACAATTAAGTAGATAAACTTAAGAAAACAGAACACCCTACAGAACAGCAATTAATTTCGTTTTTAGGCAGGTTGTGGCATCGCAAATTCGCTAGTGCCCCGTCGATGTAAACTATCTTGGGATGATTTTCTAAGTGTCTCATCACGACTTCTTGAGGCATTTTTACCTTTTTAGTCATTTCCAGGGTATCGTCGCTCGGCCGTTGCCAATATTGCTCAAATTCAGCAATTACTTTCTGAACTTCTTCTGGGGTTGAAGTTTGAGGCTGTTAATTGGCAGACACAATCTAATAACTGATTTTTTTTTAACCTTCCCAAAATCCGGCAATCCTAGCTAAACTTGTCAAGAAAAGTAACAAAAATATATTTTAATTGGCTTCGGGAAATTATGGAAATCCCAGCAGCGCTGCAAAGTTCGGATTCTCAAGACAGGCTGCCGGGGGTAAGGGCTGTGAGAAAGGGCTATTCTGCGGTGTCGCTACCGATGTTGCTGAGGAAAGTGGACGATCGCGAGTTTGTGGTGTGGCGGCAGACTGAAACTACGGACTCAATGGCTGCGCTGTTAAAAATGATACAGTTCGATCGCACGATCGGAATGTGCGATCCCAAGCCGCTAACTCTTTGTCAATGTTAGGAAGCGAGGCGATGACATTTTGCTCCGCCACAGTATCATAGCTCGGTTGTGCGATCGCTGCCACTGTTTCATCAATAAATACGTGGTTTTTGATGTGTATAGTATCTAGCCAACGCTTTCATTCATAGCGCAATTTTTGTACAATTTCTGTAGCGAGGCTGAGTCGCTACTAAAGTTTTTTTTACGCCTTAATTTTAAGAGGTTAAAAGTGCAGGACAAACTTGATATACTTAGGATCGCGAATTAAATAACTTACAATTTTAATTGTTATTGTGGGATGGGCGTCCCGCCCGTCATGAGTGGACGGGCGGGACGCC
>NZ_JAUBPB010000015.1:0-112005 GCF_036700545.1 Microcoleus sp. SVA1B4 | reverse complement strand
TTTTATTTGTTTTTGTGGGTGGGGCGTCCCGCCCGTCAAAAAAGGACGGGCGGGACGCCCATCCCACAATCTTGTGGAAGTTATTTAATTCTCATTCCTTAGCTAAAGTCCCTATTTTTTTGTTGATTAAAGGGGCGGATTTTCGGCAAATCTCGATCGCTCTTTAATCCAATCGAGTAAAATAGGATTGACCAATTCCGGCGCTTCATCCTGGGGACAATGGCCCACTCCCTCCAAAGGAATAAACTTTTCAACAGCCGGAAACTTTGCCAATTCTCGCCCCAAGGCGATCGGCTCCCAAGGGTCATCCGTACCCCACAAAATCAAAGCAGGACAGCTCAAACGCGGCAACAAATCCTCCGGTAGCGGGCCTTGAGAATAACTGATAAAGGCCACAAATACTTCAACTGCGCCGCTGTCTTTAGCAGGTTCCAGCAGCATATTTACCAGTTCGTCGCTGACAGCTTCAGGACGGTGATAAGCTTGCAAAAGCACTTTTTTTACTGTTTTTGGCGTTGCTAATTGTTTAAAAAATAATTGACTTATCCACTTGACATTTAAAATTTTTTGTGCAATTGGCGCTCCAAAACTGCGATACCAAGGCAATTCGGCACGTTTGCGATCGTGCAGCAAGCGTAGGGAACAATTGAGTAAAATTACGCCAGAAGCAATATCGGGAAAATCCACTGCTGCTTGCATAATTGCCACACAGCCGATCGAATTTCCCACCAAAAAAGCCCGCCCGCCCGCAACTTCCCGACAAAAATCAGCAATTAGTTGTCCCCAAGTTTCAAAAGTATAGTCAATCTCAAGTTTGGGCGCGGGTTTAGCAGAACCGCCAAAACCGATGAGGTCGATCGCATAACAGCGACAATCAGCAGCCAGCGCCGGCAAATTCTTGCGCCAGTGGCCCCAAGACGCACCGAAACCGTGGACGAACACCACCGCAGGCCCCTGGGAACCAGCAGCCTGGTAGCAAATCGGAAAGCCTTTCCACAGCCAAGTTTGAGGCGAAATAAGTGTTGACAAAGCGGGAGTAGAAGATGTCATGCGATTTTAGATTTTAGATTTTAGATTTTAGATTGGGCATGGGGCATAGGGCATGGGGCATTGTTAGCTGCTGACTGCTGACTAATGACTAATGACTAATGACTAATGACTAATGACTACTTTGCAGTTAGAGCCGATAGTATGTCACGATTAAACCTGCTGACTTCTTTGCTGTATTAAAATTTCCCTTATGCCAACGATCGTTTCCACAGCAGTCGTACCATTTCTGGGGTCTGAAATTGTACCCGACTACGACACCGCCAAAGTAGTAATCTTACCAATTCCCTACGAAGCTACCACCACTTACCGCCGGGGGTGCGAAAACGGGCCCGCTAAACTTCTAGAAGCTTCTCATCAACTCGAGTGCTACGACGAAGAATTGGATGCCGAAGTTTGCTACGATGTCGGAATTTATACAAAAGAGCCGATCGCCGATACCCGCAACAGACAACCAGTTTCATCCTCAGAAATGCTGCAAGTAACCCAAGCAGCAGTCTACCAGCTAGTTACCGAAAATAAATTTGTCATCTCCCTCGGAGGCGAACACAGCATCACTGCCGGCGTTGTCGAAGGTTATCGCCAAGCATACCCAAACGAACCTTTCACAGTCGTGCAAATTGACGCCCACGGCGACTTGCGACACGAATACGAAGGCTCGATTCACAACCACGCCTGCGTGATGCGACGTGTTGTCGATATGGGCTTACCGACACTGCAAATCGGGATTCGCGCTATCTGCAAGGAAGAAGCCGACTTGATTAAAGCCAAACAGCTAAACGTGATTCGAGCCAGAGAAATCGCTACTCAACCGGATTGGGCCGATCGGGCAATTGCCAGCATAACAACTAAGCGAGTATTTTTGACGATCGACTTAGACGGCATCGATCCGACTTTAATTCCAGGGGTGGGAACACCCGAACCGGGCGGGTTAAATTGGTATTCCCTCACCGCATTTTTGCGCCGCGTCTTCGAGTCCTACGAAGTAATCGGGTGTGACATTATGGAATTAGCACCTATTGTAGATTCTGTAGTCTCAGAATTTACCGCCGCCAAATTAGCATACAAACTTATTGGATACCAAGCTCTAGCTCAAGGTTGGCTAAAGCCAGACGAGGAATAAATCGCGAAGCACGAATCACAATAGGCTGTTGGCAAGGCTAGAATTAAGCTAAAGCCAAACAACAGCCAATTTTATTCGTGCTGACAGTTTCATCTTTCATGCTGGCAAATACTCCTCTTCACCTCCTGAAAACATGAGTTTACTAATGGATACAACGGGTACTCCCATTAACGGCTACGCTCCCGATTTTGAACTGCCGGGAGTTGACGAAGAAGTTCACCATTTAGCTCGATATTTAGAAAAATTTCGGGCAATCGCGGTGATATTTATGTGCAATCATTGCCCTTACGTGCAGTTGTATCTCAATCGTATGAAAGAACTTCAAGCAGATTTTCAAGATCGAGATGTTACTTTAATCGGGATTAATGCTAATGATGCAAACCAGTATCCCGACGACAGTTTTGAGAACATGAAAATTTTTGCCGCCAACAATCAACTCAACTTCCCGTACATCCGGGATGTTGCTCAAGATGTGGCTGAAAGTTTTGGGGCTTCTAAAACCCCGGAGGTTTTTTTGTTAGACCAAGACGGCAAACTGCGCTATAAAGGTTTAATTGACGACAACGCTGACGATCCGGCGGCGGTGCAGGTTTCTTATCTGCGGAGTGCGATCGACCAATTGCTCAACAGTCAACCCGTTGAGCCTTCAACTACAGAGGCGATAGGCTGTTCCGTCAAATGGCGATCGTAGGCAGATTTAAAATTAACGTTCCCGCACTAATTATTAACTGGTTCCCTGGCTGTGCCTGGGAACCTATCTCCAGAGGCTCTGCCTCGTCAAAGACTGGATGAAAATTGGAGGTACAGCCTCCGAATCTGCTTTACTAGGCAGAGCCTGGTAAGGAGTAAAAAGATTCAAAACAATTGTCTGTGAACTTAAAAAGTAGACGTATTCCCAACTTAATTTTCGCAGTCGCCTTCCTGCTAGCACTGCTGATTAGTTGGAACTTATTTAAGAACTTTTCCTCAGTCGATACGTTGCAGCGCACCTCCTTAAACGTATCCGCTGCTATCAGTCTCTCGAAAGCTTTAGGGGAAATCAAAACTGTTTATCAAAGCAGTAATCCGAATTTTACTATTACTTATAATTTTGGTGCTTCCGGTGCTCTAGAACAGCAAATTCAGCAGGGAGCACCGGTAGATGTATTTTTCAGCGCCGCCACCAACCCAATGGATGCTTTGCAGCAATCTAACCTGCTAATTAACGACACGCGCCGCAATTTGCTGACAAATCGCCTAGTTTTGATTACTCCCAAAAATGGTGTTGCTTTGAGCGATTTCAAACAGTTGACAGATGCCAGAATCAAGAAAATTGCGATCGGCGAACCGAAGAGCGTACCTGTGGGCCAATACGCTCAGGAAATGTTAACTAAGCTTGGATTGTGGGGGCAAATACAGCCAAAATTAGTGCTAGGAAATAACGTCCGCCAAGTGCTGACATTCGTCGAAAGCGGTAACGTTGATGCTGGTATAGTTTATGCGACTGACGCCACAGCCTCCGACAAAGTAACTGTGCGGCTAACGGCTGCCGAAAATTTGCATTCGCCCATTGTTTATCCGCTGGCAGTTATCAGAAACAGCCGCAATCCGGCCGCTGCGAAAAGGTTTGTTGACTTTCTGGGGGGCGATCGGGCTAAAATAGTATTTCAGAAATATGGGTTTGGGATGGCTCGCCAATTAGTCTCATACAACTGAGATGTTGCACCATTCTCAATTACTTGTTTAGCAACAGGCTTTCCGGCCTGTTCCACAAGAAAATTCACTCTTTGTGGAACAGGCCGGAAAGCCTGTTCTTGAGAATGGTGCAAAATGTGAGATACAACCAAATTTTGTAGGGGCGGGTTCACCAACAATATCTAATTCCCGCCAACAATCTATATAAACCCGCCCTCACACAACAGATAACCTTGTGTATTCAAAGAGATACATTTCGATTTGCCGTTGGGTGGGGGCGGGTTTACGAAATTATTGGTATTAGCCGAAGATTGTTGGTAAAACCCGCCCCTACGAGCGAATCCCCAAATTATACATTTTGATTTATCTGTGTGTGGGGGGGTTTAGGAAATTATTTGTTTGAGGCAATTATTGTTAGTGAAACCCGTCCCTACGATTTATGGAATTTGATATTTCTCCGCTCTGGATATCTCTAAAATCCTCCGCTATTGCGACATTTATCACCTTTTTCATGGGAATAGCCGCCGCCCGGTGGATGCTTTCAACTCGCATCAGAGGTAAAGCTTTGATTGAAGGGATTTTAATTTCTCCCTTAGTTTTGCCGCCGACAGTAGTGGGATTTTTGCTGCTGCTGCTGTTTGGGAGAAATGGGGCGATCGGGCAATTTTTGCTACAATTCGACTTAACTATAATTTTCACTTGGCAAGCGGCCGTCATTACTGCCACAGTTGTATCATTTCCCCTCATGTACAAAACTGCTTTGGGAGCTTTTGAGCAAATTGATGCGAATCTTCTCAATGCAGCCCGCACTTTGGGAGCCTCGGAGTGGCAAGTCTTTTGGCGCATTATGTTGCCGCTAGCATGGCCGGGAATTTTAGCAGGAACTATTCTCGCATTTGCCCGCGCTTTGGGTGAATTCGGCGCGACGTTGATGTTAGCGGGGAATATTCCCGGACAAACTCAAACTATCCCGATGGCAATTTATTTTGCTGTGGAAGCTGGGGATATGAGGCAAGCTGCTATTTGGGTTTTGATTATTCTGAGTATTTCTTTGAGCGTGCTAACTGCTGTTAATTTTTGGACTGATTTACAAAGGAGATCGCCCAAACCGAATTCGAGTTATAGATTGCAATCAAATCTTCCTAAAGTCGCGTCTAGTTTTACCGCAAAACCCCAACAACAACCGAAAAACGGACTTTGTTTAAGCATTTTTAAACCTCTCTCCAGCTTTGCCTTGGATGTCGGCTTCGATATCGGCCCGGAAGTGCTGGGAATTTTGGGCGCGTCGGGTTCGGGAAAAAGCATGACTCTGCGCTGCATCGCTGGTTTGGAAACTCCAATGAGCGGTAAAATTGCAGTCAATGGCAGGGTTTTATTTGACTCCGCACAGGGCATTAATGTAGCTTCTAAAGACCGCCGCATCGGTTTTTTGTTTCAAAACTATGCTTTATTTCCTCACCTGACTGTTGCTCAAAATATTGCGTTTGGCTTGCAGCATTTATCTGAAAGCGAGCAAGAACTTCGGGTAAAAGAACAACTAATTTCGGTGCAAATGTCGGGACTGGAAAATCGCTACCCGCACGAACTTTCGGGGGGCCAACAGCAGCGGGTGGCTTTGGCTAGGGCGATCGCCCCTTCTCCAGAATTGCTGCTGTTAGACGAACCGTTTTCTGCTTTGGATACTCACTTGCGGAGTCAACTGGAACGGGAGTTAATGCTGACGCTGGCTAATTATCGGGGAATTACTTTGTTTGTGGGCCACAATTTAGAGGAAGTTTACCGGGTATGCAGAAATCTGTTGGTGTTGGCTGAGGGAAAGCCGATCGCCTTTGATACAAAACAGAACATTTTCGATCGCCCTGCCAATTTCACCGTCGCCCAGTTGACTGGCTGTAAGAACTTCTCTGCGGCTAAACCGATCGCAGAAACTCTCGTGGAGGCGATCGACTGGGGCTGTACTCTGACTGTAGTCGAACCAATTCCCAAATCTCTAGTTTCTGTGGGAATTCGGGCTCATCAACTGAGTTTTGTTCGCGGGTGCGATCGTGAAAATACTTTTGCTTGTTGGATCGCCTCGACTGTGGAAACTCCGCACCGGGTGACATTATATCTCAAATTGCACTCGCCTCCCAATGATTCCCAAGATTATCACTTGCAAGCCGAAGTTTTCAAGGAAAAGTGGAGGGCTATTAAAGACAATCCTTTTCCCTGGTATGTTCATATCGAGCCAATTAGGTTAATATTAATGGAAGCATGAGTTAACTAGCAATATACCGTTAACCGTCAACACTCAACAGCTAAATACATCTTAACCAAACATCAAATCATGACTCAACAAGTTAAAAAAACCGACGCAGAATGGCAACAACAACTCACGCCAGAACAGTTTAAAGTCACCCGCAAAAAAGGAACGGAAAGAGCTTTTAGCGGCGAGTATCACGACAACAAAAAGCCCGGAATTTATAATTGCATTTGCTGCGGTACGGAGCTATTTAAATCAGAAACAAAGTTCGATTCCGGTACTGGTTGGCCGAGTTTCTACGCTCCAGTTAGCGAAGAAAATGTCAAGTGTGAGTCCGATAACACCTTGTTCATGCGCCGAACAGAGGTACTGTGCGCTGTTTGCGACGCTCATCTCGGTCACGTATTTAACGACGGGCCCAAACCTACCGGTCAGCGTTACTGCATGAATTCTGCTGCTCTTAATTTCGTTCCCAAGGATTGATTCTTTTAGGGGCTAGCTAGAAGCCCAACCCCTACTCCCCACAAAAAATCAATCCGGTTGTGGAACAGGCATCTTGCCTGTTCACCTAGCATTCACTGAGAAAAAATCAATCCGGTTGTGGAACAGGCATCTTGCCTGTTCACCTAGCATTCACTGAGAAAAAATCAATCCGGTTGTGGAACAGGCATCTTGCCTGTTCACCTAGCATTCACTGAAAAAAATAAATCCGGTTGTGGAACAGGCATCTTGCCTGTTCACCGGCGCAGCCCGCGCCACAAACAAATTCTCTTGCTACACAAGCAGGATGCCTGTTCCGGGCAATTGATGTTCAAAATGCACCCGTACTGCTATCTTATGGTGGAGGCAAAAAGAGTAAAAAAATAGTGGCGGCATGGGGATGGTATATCAGCGAGTTTTGCTGAAGCTCAGCGGTGAAGCGCTGATGGGCAGCTTGGGCTACGGCATCGATCCGATAGTCGTTCAGTCGATCGCCCAGGAAGTGGCCAAAGTCGTGTCCCAAGGCATTCAAATCGCGATTGTTGTCGGTGGTGGCAACATTTTTCGCGGGGTGAAAGCTGCTTCGGCAGGGATGGATCGGGCAACTGCGGATTATGTGGGCATGATTGCTACGGTGATGAATGCTATCACTTTGCAGGATGCCCTGGAACAAGCAGGAGTGCCAACGCGGGTGCAATCGGCGATCGCCATGCAAGAAGTAGCTGAACCCTACATCCGGCGGCGGGCAATTCGCCACCTTGAAAAAAAACGGGTAGTGATTTTTGGTGCCGGTTCTGGCAACCCTTTTTTTACTACTGATACTACAGCCGCTTTGCGGGCGGCTGAAATTGATGCAGAGGTGATTTTTAAAGCTACTAAGGTAGATGGGGTGTACGATTCCGACCCCCACCTCAACCCCAACGCGCGCAGGTATCAAACCCTCACCTATGCCCACGTCTTGAATCAAGATTTGCGGGTGATGGACAGTACGGCGATCGCCCTTTGCAAAGAAAATAATATTCCTATTATGGTATTTGACCTCTCGGTGTCGGGCAACATCTACCGAGCTGTAATGGGAGAATCTATTGGAACTCTTGTCGGAGGTTTTTGTGAAGTTAGCTGAAGCAGAAGATCATATGCAAAAGGCAGTTGAGGCTACTCAACGGTCTTTTAATACTATTCGGACGGGACGGGCCAACGCCTCCCTCCTCGATCGAGTCATGGTAGATTACTACGGTTCTCCAACTCCGATCAAATCCCTTGCCAACATCGGCACGCCGGATGCGACTACGATCAACATTCAACCGTTCGATCGCACAGCGCTTACCTCGATCGAAAAAGCAATTTCCCTGTCCGATGTAGGACTCGTTCCCAACAACGACGGTTCAGTTATTCGCTTGAACATTCCGCCGCTGACGAGCGACAGACGCCAAGAATTTGTCAAAATGGCCAGTAAGTTTGCTGAAGAAGGTAAAGTTGCAATTCGCAATATCCGCCGCGATGCCGTTGACTCGATTCGCAAGCAGGAAAAAAGCAGCGATATCTCTAAAGATGAATCCCGCGACTTGCAAGATAAAATTCAAAAGCTGACGGACAAGTACGTTGCCAAAATAGAAGAAGTTCTGGCAGCCAAAGAGAAAGATATCACGACTGTTTAGGGAATGGGAAATTGGGCATGGGGAATAGGAAGAGTTTTGAGATTGTTCAGAGCCGGCCGCGAACAACGAGCAGACGCTTAGTCATTTGTGAGTTGTGAGTTAAAAACTCAAGATTTAACACTCATTAACTTACCAATTCCTCCTGCCCCATGACCAATCACCCATTACCAGTTGTCCGGTGAAGGAATTCGTCCTGCCATTTTTAGTGGATTTAAGGCTGCTGAGGCGATCGATCGAGCTCTTGGAGGTGCCGACGACGCTAAGGAGCCTTACACTCAATCGATCGCCCAAGAATGGAACACTCATCTGATTTGGGCCAGTCGCTTGGCTAGAGCATTCTATCAGTTTACAGGAGCTGCTTACAGAGCGGGCGTCAAATTGCCGATGACTACTCAGTTGATGAGCCAAATTTTGTGTGGCGAACTGCGTTAGGCCGATATCGCTAACCGCGCTCTTAAAAAGCTGATGCCGTTTTAGAACGAAGGAAGTTCAGCAACGGATTTAACGCATGGATTTTGAGGGAAGAAAAAAGAGAGAATCTTCTTAAATCCCAATTCCTTATTCTCAATTCCTCATTCCCAATAGCGGTAAGGTGCGCCCCTAAGCACCCTAGATAATTGGATTTTGCGTAAATCCTGTAAAATTTAAAATCTAAAATCTAAAATCTAAAATCTAAAATCAAATGATAATTTATTTTTATAAAGTAGAGGAGCCTTATGGCTGCTTTTCTAATTTTTCACTACACGACATTTCTCTGCACGGTCAATATTGGTTGACGGTGGAACATTACTATCAAGCCCAAAAATTTGTCAGCACCGATCAAAGATTAGTGGCGGCGATTCAAGCCGTAGCAACTCCTCAAGAAGCCGCTAAATTAGGTCGCGATCCCAACCACCGGATTCGCGCTGATTGGGAAGCCGTGAAAATTCCCATTATGCGCGAAGCAGTTTTAACTAAGTTTCTCACTCATACAGACATTCAAGCGATTCTTCTTGCCACAGGGGATCGAGTAATTGTAGAGGATTCGCCAACGGATTACTACTGGGGGTGTGGCTGCGACCGAACCGGTCAAAATCATTTGGGTAAAATTCTGATGAGCGTGCGCCAAGAAATTAGTCAGGGCCAGGGGCGCTGATAGTAACTCAAATTCTTTCGTTAATTATCATTATATGAAGTTCTACAACAAATGTCAAGTTATCCTAACAATGAAGAATTCTCCTAGTGAGAGTGTAAGATTGCGAGAAATTTATAAGAGCATTAAAATAATAATTATTATTTGCTTAAGTCGCTCTGCCTGTTGAAGGCAAGGGTTAAACTGGCGCGATCGCAGATTTGACTTGCCCCAGCCCACCGGAGGCGATAAACAGTCGTCTCTCACAAGTGCGCGACGGATTAATTGTACAGATCGGTTGAGTCAAAAACTCAGGGTGAGGCATTTGAGTTTCAACGCTCCAACAGCACATCAAAACTTCTTATTATCATTGTATAAGTACAAAAGGAGATTTATGCAACTCAGAGAAAATACGCAAGAATTACATTATAAACTAGACAGAGAAGTTTTGATACGGCGGATAACAGAACGCATTCGCCAATCTCTAGAATTAGAAGATATTTTAACCAGTACGGTAGCAGAAGTGCGGTCTTTTTTGAAAACAGATCGCATTATGATTTACAGGTTTAGTGCCGACGGCAGTGGAGAAGTTGTTGCTGAGTCACTTAATAACAACCATCTCCCTTCCTTGAAAGGACTGCACTTTCCAGCAGACGACATTCCCGCCAGCGCCAGGGAGATGTATCTCACTTTGCGCCAGCGGACAATAATAGATGTTAACTCAGGGACGATCGTCCTGAGTCCCCTCGATGCAGCAGACACCGGTCAACCCTTAATAAAAGAGGAGATGCACTACCGATCGCTCGATCCTTGCCACACCGCTTACCTGATCGCAATGGGAGTGCAATCATCCTTAGTCGTGCCGATAGTGCACCGCCGGATCGTCTCGGAAAACAGCAAAACAGATATCTGCCAGGCCGCGACGTGTCTGACTCGATACGAGCCAGGAAATAATCAAAAAATTCACATCGAACTGTGGGGACTTTTAGTGTCTCACCACTGTGCGCCCCTCAATATTTCACCAGCAGATTTAGAAGTAGTTCAGCTTGTATCAGATCAATTGTCTAGCGCTATAGCCCACGCCCTCCTCCTCCAGCAAACCCGCTCTCAAGCGGCCCGCGAAGCTACCGTGAGCCGCATAGCAGCCCTGTTGTATGGTCACGTCAACATTCAACTGCAACAGGGTTTAGAAGCCACCGTCACCGCTTTGGGTGGCAGCGGTGGCAGACTCTATCTCAACCAGCCGAAAATCAACGGTGAAAAGTTATCCCCTCCCAAGATTGAAGGAGGATTGCCAATTGCCCCGGCCCACAGTGATGCTACCTTTGAACTGTTCACCACAGGAGAACAACCGACACTTCCCAACTGGGAAAAAGTTAAGGCGATCGAAGCTCATCCCCTCTGGCAGGAATGGCTAACCAAAGGATTCAAAAATACCGAAGAATTTCCCAAATTTCCAATTTTTACTAATTCTCAATTCCCAGTTTCGATAATTACAGACTTATACAAAGAACCTCTATTCAGAGTTTTAGTTCCCGCTTTCCAAGCTACTAAAATTCGGGGTTTGCTGGTAATTCCCCTCCACTACAAACAACAAGTAGTTGGCTGTTTGACCATTTTTCGCAATGCAATTGATACCGAAAAAATGTGGGCGGGGCGCTTTGACACCAACGCGGCACAAACCCTTCCCCGACAATCATTTGAACTTTGGCGAGAAATAAAAAAAGGTCAGTCGCCAGAGTGGAAGTACGAAGAAATTGAGCAAGCTTTAGCTATAGGCAGCCAATTTTGTTCGGCAATTGGGCAGTACGTTCTTTATAAAGAAGTGCAAACTCTGAATGCCAACTTGGAGCGCCAAGTTCAAGAGCGCACCGCCCAATTGCAAAAATCCTTGGACTTTGCCAAAGTATTGACGCGAGTTAGAGACCAGATTCGCAGCACCTTAGATTTAAAAATCATACTGCAAACTATTGTGCGAGAAGTCAGAGTTTTGTTGGATACCGATCGCACGGTAATCTACCAATTTGCGGCAGACAAACAGGGCGAGGTAGTTGTCGAAGCTGTTTGCGGCGAGTGGCGATCCATTTTAGGTATCACATCTCCACAAGGATGCTTTCCCGAAGGCTCAGACTGCTTTTATCGAGCCGGACGGGTGCGAGCAATTAATGATATTTATACTGAGGATTTAACACCCTGTCACCGCGAATTTTTGGAAGAGTTGCAGGTGAGAGGAAGTTTAATTGTGCCCATGAGAGGCAAAGATTCCCAATTGTGGGGATTGCTGATTGCCCATGAGTGTTCGGGGCCGAGAGTTTGGCAAACTGCAGAACAGGAATTGGTGCAACATTTAGCGGCTCAAGCTGCGATCGCCATTCACCAAGCAGAACTTTATCAAGAAAGTCTCAATGCAGCAACTGCCGATCGATTAAAAGCCGAAGAGCTAGCTAAAACCCTCACAGAATTGCACAATACCCAAGCCCAACTGATTCAAACCGAAAAGATGTCCAGTCTCGGACAACTCCTGGCCGGAGTCGCCCACGAAATCAATAACCCCGTTAACTTTATCTACGGTAATCTGTCCCACGCCAGCGAATACACCAAAGATTTACTCTGCTTGGTGGAACTCTATCGCCAGCACTACCCCAATCCCAACCCAGAAATTAGCGAGTGCTCCGAAGCAATCGACATCGAATTTCTTGCCGAAGATTTGCCAAAAATTTTGGGTTCCATGACAGTCGGAGTTGAGCGTATCCGCCAGTTAGTTGTATCTTTACGCAATTTTTCCAGGAGCGATCAAGCCGAGAAAAAAGCCGTTGACATTCACGAGGGCATAGACAGTACCCTGTTGATTTTGCAGCACCGGATCAAAGCCAATTCTGAGCACAACACCGTAGAAATCATTAAAGAATACGCCAATTTGCCCTTAGTAGAATGCTATGCCAGCTCGCTCAATCAGGTATTTATGAATCTGATCGGTAATGCCCTTGACGCCCTAGAAATGGGAAAAAAAGAGCGAGTTATGAATCTTCCCTTTAAAGCAACAAATACAGCGGCGACGCATTTAAGCTCCCAAATACTGCCTATCGAGTCAGGAGATATAAAGGCAACCACCCAGTGTTTGATTCCTGATTTCCCATCCCCTTGCATTCGGATTCGCACCCAATTAATCAATGAAAAAACGGTAGGAATTGGCATTGCCGACAATGGTCACGGCATCCCCAAAGAGTTAATCTCTCACATATTTAATCCGTTTTTTACTACTAAACCGGTCGGTCGCGGCACGGGTTTAGGACTGTCTATCAGTTACCAAATTGTTGTTGAGAAACACCAAGGCGTACTCAAGTGTGTTTCAGTACCGGGTACTGGTACTGAGTTTTTGATCGAGATTCCGCTGAATTAGGTAGAACAACCTAAAAAAACAACACACCCAGATACCCGACTTCTTTGAGAATTCGGGCAATTAACAGCGATCGCGTTTTACGTCAAGAAATTATTTTCTCTTCATCGCAGAGAGAGATAATTCGATTCACAAAAGCTTTTAGCTCTGGACAAGCTTTAATCGCAATCATCAGATCGTTCTTTTTCAAAATAGCCATTCCATCAATCACTTTGTTATAGTCTTTTCCGCGTTTTCCAGAGCTAAAAATCTCCTTAATCCAATAGTAAGGTGGCTTTTGATGATTTACTGTTTCAGGCGAACCGCTAGGAGCAGAAAGGTTGTGTTTCGCTAGCTTCTGGATAGTTGTCCAGTAGGGAAGAAGCCATGCTTCAAAATCATGTGATGCTGTGTGAGGATAGAATTTTGGGTTTTTACCTACCCATGTCCTCATTTTCTCTTTAGCATCATTGGCATCTTTAAAGTCCGGCTTTCCGGTATAAACGTCTGTAAGTGCAATTACAGCATCATAGCCATCATTATCGAGGAGAGTTTCAACTATTTTCTTGAGTTTCCCTTCCTTGGGAATTCCACCATGTTGTGGTTTAAAGTCTAGTCTGGGCATTTTTTGCTCTAAACGACTTTGCAGAAACTCATGAAGCTTCTTTCTAAATGCCATTTCAGTAGCACCTTCAACCAAAATAGCAATTCTCATGGACGGCCACCCATCACATTCATTTCCCAAACCTGGTCAAGACTGTAATCTTCTAACCATTTATCCAGGTTAAAAGTGTCACCCCACCTCATTTTTGCCTCCCCTTCTTCCAAATCGCAGACCAAAATCTCGCTTGGATCGAGAAATCTGATGAGTCTATCTGAGTGTGTGGCAACTATCAGTTGAGTGTGTTTTGAAGCTTCTCTCATTAGATAAACTAAGTGTCTTAAGAGTTCCGGGTGTAGGCTAACTTCTGGTTCATCTAGCAACGTAATAGTTGTTAAAGTTTGACTTTGCAGGAGCGCAACTAACCAGAGGAAGCGCAACGTTCCTTCTGATAGCTCATGGACATAGAAAGGCTGAGGAAAATTCCTATCTGTCCAAGTCATAGACATAGTTCCTGCGGCAACCGGAGGAAAGTTTAATCGCTCGAAATCTGGAAAGGCAGCAGAAATGATATTTTCAACCATTTCAAAACTGTCTCGATCGGTTTCCCGAAGGTCATAAAGACAGGAAACCAGGTTTTCACCGCTTGCTCCAGGCAACTTTGCAGGGCGCATTGCTTGAGGTAGACGGATTGGGCTTTTCTCTGAAACATCGAGTGCTCCATAATATGTGCAAGAAGCAAGGCTCTTTCTCAGGTTCTCTGGTTCGCGATACATTTTAGGAACTTGAGAAAGCGATGTTTCAAGAGGATTGTGATCCCAACTCGGTCTCACAAATCCTCTGCTTTCTTCTTGAGAATATTTAATATCCAAACCTTGTGATTCAATATACTTGAATGGTTCAGCTCTGTGGGGATTTCTCTGCTGTGTTAAAGATTCGTCTCTAAATTCATAAGATAAACCTTTTGGTGACAATGTTAAGCTGTACTTCAAAGGTTGTTCCTTTGGCACTTGCATTGAAATTTCAATTTCAAGTTCTTGTACTTTACCTCTTGTCAAAATTTCATTCAAGCCGCCTTTAAGTTGTAATAAATTCTGTAAATTTCCACTTGCTGAAGCGGCTAGTATTGAAAGGACATCTAAAAAAGAAGTTTTTCCTGCTCCGTTTGCACCAATCATGACGATGAGATTTCTCATCTCAAGCTCAATATTTTGAAGACGCCGAAAACCCCTTACGGATATATTTTCAAATCTATTCATATTCTGTCCTTAAATAGTGAAACTAGCCTAGACACATATATTGAGACTAGGCTAAGTATACCTGCCTTACAGACATTAGGGGTTTAGTAAAGCCAGATGGGTGTAAGAAACGCTCTACATCGCTTGGGTTGGCGCAGCATAAAAAGTCGTTGGAGCAGGCCGTTCACAAGTCTTTAAGGCAAGATTAGCTTCACCAGAACAGAACCGATCGACCCCAGAAGACTCATAAAGTCGCCGCGGCTGGAAGTGCGGGGTTCCGTTGGCTTTTGGCGTGCAACAATGGCTTCGCCTAACTGCTTTGACAACTCCTGACCTTGGGGATTTCCTTGATCTGCAAAGAGTTTGTTTGCTATTGCAGCGTCTTGAGCCGCACCGGCGAACTCTCCCAAGTCAGCGCGAGACATACTGCGCGCAAAATAAACGGCTGCTAAATCCGATTTCAGATTCAGGGCTTGATTGTAATAATCAATGGCGTTTCTGTAGTTTCCTGCTTGAGCTTCCAGCACTCCCAACCGATAGAAGTCTTCAGCGGTGCCGATATTGGTTGGCATTCCTCTAACTCCGAGCAGTTGCGCGTTAGTTAAATTGGCGTTGAGCAAATTGGCGTCGCTGAGATAGGCACTTCTCAAGTCAGCACCGCTGAGGTTGGCACCGGTGAGGTTAGCCCCTGTCAGGTTGACGCCAAACAGGCTGGTGCCGCTGAGGTTTGCACCGCTGAGGTCAGCCCCCGTCAGGTTGGCTCGACTGAGGTTAGCCAACCTCAAGTCAGCACCTTTGAGATTGGCTCCGGTTAAATTGGCTAAAACTAAGCCCGCACTGCTGAGGTCGCAGTTGGGGCACTGTCGGGTGGCTAGTAATTGTTGCGTGTGTTGGATGTTCTCGGCGGGTGCAGGAGCGATCGGGGCGATCGCGCTCAGCAGCGTTACAGCAGCCAGGATTCTGAGTTTCATTTTAACCGTCCAAAATCCAAAATATTAAATCTAAAATAGCTTTTCTCGAAGCAATTGAAAATCACCATAACACAAGTTCAGCTAACAAATCTTTTGACTTGCCGTATGTAGGAGTTCTGGGCGCCATCAGCACCCTAGATTGAAGTTCTCGGCCTTACCTGAGTGTCAATCGATTTTAGATTAAAGATTAAAGATTAAAGATTAAAGAATTGAAGCATTGACCCCACGGAGAAATTCGGGGGGCCAGTTTCTCGGATACAGGTTTTTTATTTCTGGACGGATGAATCACGTGGCGGGTATCATGGATGCTTTCGGTCAAATAAAGATTTCGCTGCCAATAAATTAGGGTAATGAATTACTCATAAAAAAACTCGGTAAGTGGGAAACGAGCGCGACTTTAGTCCTGAGAGGAAAACAACGCGGCGATTTCAATCGCCTTGAATCTTTCCCCTTTCGGGGTTGGAGGGGTATGGTTGCCCCTCCGATGAGGTATGGTTGCCTCAGTCTCCCTTGCGGGGTAATGTTCGCCTCGACCTGGTTATAAAGGCTTGTTAGACCTGCGACACTGCTTCAGTGACTTTAAAACTGTTTAATCGCAGGTGACAGAGCCCAAAACTGGCGTCGCATTCGCCGGTGTCGTGACCTAAATAACGTCTCCTCTTGCGAGGGGTCTGGTCAGCATAGCTTGCTCGATTTCTCTTACAAGCGAGCGTGGCTTTAGCCCGCTCGTTACTGACTACCCTTTAGCCGCTGTTCTCGGCCACCATAAAAATTAACAATTGACACTCCCCTGCCTTAAGGCACGGGGATTCTTAAGACATTTCAGTCTTAATATCCCTATCGCGCTAGGGTTCCCAGGCTGACTACTCTGGGCACAAAAGAGTGCGTAATCATATCTCCTCAAAAATGTTTTGGGCGTAGACTTTCCCCCAGTCCGGGGGTAGGTTTTTACATCTTGTCTGATATGGTTATTCTACCATATTCATTTGTTAAGATGGATTTGTTATTTTACTTAACAATGGAAAAAAGCCGTCCTACAAGGACAGGGTTTTCAACCCAATTTTCTGATAAATTAGTCGTGAATCGTGCCGTCGGGCATCGTTGTACCCTTAAGATATACTCCGCTCAGGTTGACTTTTGTAAGGTTTGCTCCCAACAGGTTTGCTCCGCTTAAGTCGGACGCACTTAAAATCGCTTCAGTCAAGTCTGCCCTAATTAGACTCGCCCCCATTAAGTCGGCTCCGCTAAGGTCTACTTTACTCAAGTTTGCGCCAATTAAATCGCATTCTGTGAGCACCGCCCTACGCAAGTTTACTCCGTAAAGATTTACTCCGTGCAAGTCTGCACGGCTGAGTGTTGCGCGAGATATGTTTGCTCCAATTAAAGTTGCTTGGATCAGAGAAGCTCCGCTCAAGTCTGCTTTGCTGAGATTTGCTCCCATCAACTCAGCTCGATGCAGGTTAGCTTCCAGTAAAAGTGCTTCTGTGAGGTCGGCTCCACCTAAGTCTGCTTTGCTCAAATTAATCTTGCACAAATTGGCTTTGCCAAAGTTGACTCTGTTGAGTTTGGCTTTGCTGAGATTGGCTCCAATCAGGTCGGCTTCATACAGATTGGCTCCAATCAATTCTGCTTCGTAGAGGTAGACCTCGTGCAGGTAGACCCCGCTAAAATTTCTTTCTCCTATTGCATATAGCTTGAGCAGTTCGTCAACGTTCATTGTGGCTTCTCTACACCTTTTAAATGAAGAATACTGTCAGCAAGCTGGTTACACCGGATGTTCTGCAATTTTAGATTCTGAAATATTCACACCTAGGGTGAAACTTCCCTGAATCTATAAGGTTTTAGGTGGAAAGTCCGATCGAACTCATAACTTTTTGTGGCTAGTTGAGCTTACTGAGTGCTAGTGTGACCTAAATCACAAAAAAATGCTAGTAGGATCACATAGAGACTCCGCTTTCGATCACAGCAGGCGGGCAAAAATAGCCGATACTTATACTGTAATGCTGAGAAATTGACAATGCCACCCTCGTCGTGTTTTACTCAATTGGCGATAAAGCCAGTAGTTTCACGGATACTTGCCCGCTTGCTGTGAAAGTAGGTTGCAACGTCACTCGGCCCTACCCGCTCTGAGCGATGAGAGTGCTGATATCTAAGGATTTTTCGCACTGCGAAAGCCAAAAATGCACTTCGGGGACTAGGGGAATGTCTGTATAAAAATGCGATCGCTGGTGTACAGACATTCGCTTGTTTGCTAGCACCTAATGACTAAACATCGCCCATACGTTAACAAAAAATACCAATAAATGCCAGGAAAACCATGATTGATGTTTAACAATAAGAGAATAAATGGTATTCCTTAAGAGTCACCTATTGCCACTAATGTTACGGTCGATCGGTTAACGGCTATCAGTATTAGCAATGACGCTTGTCCATCAAATACAAAACTGACCCAGAAAGCTGGTTTTTTACCAAAAAAATCGTTGCAACCTTGCTCCAGATTAAAATAATCCGGTTTCTGAGCGTCCGAGTGTCTCCAGGAAGGAAAAAGTTTAATGAGAACGATCGCTTTTGTATTGCTTCAGGGCAAACAAAAGGTCAGCGTTTAGGATAGGAGCAGCTTTTGCTCCCTTGTCAAACACAGGTATTGTAGAACGTGAATCGTGAGGTAATTGATATGGCTGGAGTATGTAAACTTAGCATCACAGAGACAAGTGAAGAGCTAAAAAACCTGTTAACTGAACAAAAAACAGCAAGCGGATTTCAAAAAATTCAAGCACTTTACCTGTTCAAAATTTGTCATGTTAAGACAGTTAAAGAATTGGCAATGACGATCGGGGTCAATCGAATTACAGTGCAGCGGTGGCTGAGAAAGTACCGTTCTGATGGACTCGAAGGACTCCTCGAAACAAAGCACAGCGGCGGCCGTAAGCCGGCCATTCCTCCTCTGGCCCGCGCTAGTTTGGCAATGCGCCTCAGCGACCCCCAGGAAGGCTTTAAAAGCTATGGAGAAATTCAAGAGTGGTTGCAGCAGGAATACAGCATTGAAGCTTCCTATAAAGCAGTTTATGCAACAGTCAGATATCACCTAAAAGCCAAGCTGACGAAAGTCTAGACTGTTCATACACGTCGGATTAAGGATCGCGAATTAAATAACTTACAATTTTAATTGTTATTGTGGGATGGGCGTCCCGGCAGTCCAAAAAGGACGGGCGGGACGCCCATCCCACTTTCAAGAGTGGAAGTTATTTAATTATCATTCCTAAGCATCGATTATCTAATTGTTTGCCGTCCGTTTTTGAAGCTTTTGAGGAGTTGCGTCAATCGATTTTAGATTTTAGATTTTAGATTTTAGATTGACTTGCGCGAGATAAATGCTCTTTCTTGAGGATTTTTGATTTTAGATTTTGGATTGATTCCACGGATAAATCACGTGGCGGGTACCACCTTTGAAATTCTTGGTCATTACGACAAACCTGACTAATTGTTTTTTAACAAAACTCGCTCTCCTAAACTGCGGAGCATATAAATTATATGTGGTAACAATGGGGGTGAATGGGAGAAGATTTGATGCTTTTCCCGCGTTTGTGAAAGATACTTAAAAAATTAGCCAGAAAGAATAACTTGCAAGTTTTGTCTAACTTGCAGGTTTTGTTATATGGAGGTAAAAATTGGCAGTGGCTAAGGCAAAAATCGATCCAAAGCCGCTTTCAACTCTTCGATTTCCGTATCGATATTACCTTCTTTAGCGGCTCTGGCGATGCACTCAGTTAAGTGTTCGTCAAGAATGATTCTCGCTACGCGATCGAGCGCGCCTCGAACCGCAGCAACTTGCACCAGAACTTCGGGACAGGGACGGTTTTCTTGCACCATTGTTTTAATGCCGCGGACGTGTCCCTCAATCCGAGACAAGCGATTTACCAGCCGCCGCCTCGATTCTTCATCGTGATGGTGAGGGTGGACTGATTTATCGTCGTGATGGTGGTGGGAATTTGAGGGCAAGGATTTGTCAGTAGAAGTATCAGATAGAATCATTGTGGTTATACCATTTTAGATTTTAGATTTTAGATTTTAGATTGGGAATGAGTGATTTGGTAATGGTTGGGCCCACGGGCCTAGAGTTGCATTCTTTTTTTGAAACTGGTATTACTAGGGAATTTTTTAAAGTTAGAATTCAGAATAGGGTGAGTTGGTGCGGGCTCGTGACTCATGTATTGTAACTGTCTAAATATATTTAGGATCTTCATAATGACAGATTATTGAGTCCGCACGATCGCACACCTTTACCAGACTAACCCAGACTAACAAAGATTGACGCTATGCGACTATTTAAGTTTTTTCGCCCCACACCTCGAATCGGTGCTCGTTGGTTCGCCCTAATTTTAGGAATGACGATCGCCCTGAGTGCGTTAGCAATCAATGCTGCACCCGCTACCGCCGCGACGTTCACAAATCCGCCCAACTTACACTTCCAGAGTTTCCCAGCCACTCCCCCGAATCCGCAACTGTTAGCGCTGCGGAGTCCTGAACTCCCGGCGGATACCGGCAGTTTTGTAACGGCGGCAGTCGATCGAGTCGGGCCGGCAGTTGTCCGCATTGATACCGAGCGCACTGTCAGTCGCAACATCGATCCCTTAATGGAAGACCCCTTCTTCCGCAGATTTTTGGGAGAAGATTTACGCAGCATGACCCCCAGACAAGAACGGTTGCGCGGTCAAGGTTCGGGCTTCATCATTGACAAAAGCGGGATTGTTTTAACCAATGCTCACGTAGTTGACAAAGCCGATCGAGTGACTGTCACCTTAAACGACGGCAGAACTTTTCCAGGAGAAGTGCAAGGTACTGACGAAGTAACAGATTTGGCAGTTGTCAAAATTAATACTAAGCAATTCGACTTGCCCGTGGCAACCCTAGGAGATTCCGACGCGGTGAAAGTAGGAGATTGGGCGATCGCCGTGGGGAACCCCCTGGGATTTGACAACACCGTCACTTTAGGCATCATCAGCACCCTCAAACGCTCCAGTGCAGCCGTCGGCATTCCCGACAAGCGGCTCGATTTCATTCAAACCGACGCAGCCATCAATCCCGGCAATTCCGGTGGCCCGCTGTTAAACAGCAGAGGGGAAGTGATTGGCATCAACACGGCGATTCGAGCTGATGCAATGGGTATTGGGTTTGCGATTCCGATCGACAAAGCCAAGGCCATCTACGCCCAGTTAGCCAAGGGAGAACAAGTCAGCCATCCGTTTTTGGGGATTCAGATGATTGCTTTGAATCCTGAAATGGCCAGAGAGAATAATTCTGACCCCAATGCTCCTTTGATTGTGCCCGAAGTCAAAGGGGTGTTAGTGATGCGAGTTGTGCCAAATACGCCTGCTGAGGAAGCAGGGATTCGCAAGGGAGATGTCATCGTTCAAATTGACGGCGAGGGAGTGACTGAACCCGAACAGTTGCAAAATTTGGTGGAAAACAGCCAAATCGGTCAAATTCTAAAACTGAAGGTGCGCCGCGGTGCCCTGATTAAAGAACTTGCGGTTCAAACTGCTCAATTGAGGGATTTTTAGGGAATAAGGGGAAGGGGAAACTGTTAGAAACCCTTTCCTTCTTCCTTCTTCCGACTTCCCTCGGACTGACATCCGTTACATCCGTTACATCCGTTACATCCGTTACATCCGTTACAGAATCCGTTGCCGAACTTCCTTCCTCTATATGACACGAGTTCAACTTGCCTATCCCAAAATTCCCGATAGTAAAAATTGCCCTCATGAACAATGTGTAGCTTTTGAGAAGTACGATGGCACTAATTTGCATTGGGTTTGGGAAGTTGAACTTGGTTGGTATGCTTTTGGTACGCGCGGCAGTAGATTTGATTTTGGATGAGATGGGAATTGCAGAATTTAACGCTGCACATCCAGGTTTAGAAGCAGCACCGGAAATATTTAAAAGAGACTTTGCTAGTCCGTTAGAGTCTCTATTTCGAGAAAATGAACAGTATCACTGTGCTGAAATTACGGTGTTTAGGAACGCGAATTAAATAACTTACAATTTTAATTGTTATTGTGGGATGGGCGTCCCGCCCGTCCTTTTTGGACGGGCAGGACGCCCATCCCACTTTCAAGAGTGGAAGTTATTTAATTCTCATTCCTTACAGAGTTTTTTGGTGCTAAGTCGTTTGCGGGAATGCACCAAAAGGACGATCGCAAACAATTGGTGCTTTTTGATGTGGAAACCGATCGCGCTATGGTTGTTCCCGATCGGTTTATTCAGGATTTTGGTAAATTAAATATTGCGCGAGTGATTTATCGCGGCAAACTGACAGGCAAGTTTATGGATGATATTCGCCACGGAAAATACGGTGTGGATGAATGTGTTGTGTGCAAGGGAGGCCGCAATGGTAATAATCTGTGGATGGTGAAGATTAAGACTGATGCGTATATGCAGAGATTGCAGGAAGCTTTTAAGGATGATTGGGAAAATTACTGGGAGTAATATCAAACTGATAGATTAACTGTTACAAGCCAAAGTGGGAGATATCGGCAACCCCCTTGGATTTGACAAGACCGTTGCGTAACTCATCAGGAATTAAAGTATATTGGTCGTAATCAATAGACAGCCAATAAAAAAATCAGGGAGGATTTAGTTATGACATCTGTGGAGCTTGAAAAAAAATCCATGACTGAAGAAGATGTGGCAAAGTTATGGGAAGCGTTCCAAGTATTTGACGCGGACGGGAGCGGTGCTATCTCATCAGAAGAACTGGGTCAAGTGATGCGATCGCTAGGCCAGAGTCCTAACGAAACCGAGCTGCGCGACATGATCAAGGAAGTGGACGTAGACTTGTCGGGCAGTATCGATTTTGAGGAATTCAAAATGCTGATGGTGTCCCAGCAAGGCGATCGCCAGAGTCGTCTCAAAATGGCATTTAGTGTATTTGATGAAAACGGTAGCGGTCAAATCACCAGAGACGAGCTGCACGGCGTGATGAGCCAGTTTGGGCTGACAGAGCAAGAGCTCGATGAGATCATCAAAGAGGTAGACAATGACGGCGATGCCTCAATTGACTTTAAGGAATTCTGCAAACTGGTACCGGATGAGTCAGAGCTCACAACCGGATATCAAGACTCGCCGGTTCCGATTGTCAGTACACAGACAACCGAGATTTCAGACAGTACAGCGGCTGCGATCGCAAGTACAGCAACTGCTATCAATGAGGCAGCTTCTGCCACTATTGAACCTAATCTACAAGAAGCACCCACCGATAGCAATCCAGAAATAGCGCGGCTAAAAGAACTACTCGCGCAACACCCACAAGCTGAGAGCAAGCGCGGTACCTCCCGCTTGCAGATGCAGATTGGTTTGTTTCGTCTGATCCAGGGAGCAGCCTACCGCAGTTTCCGCGAGAGTTTTTCCGCAAACCACGAGACTCACCTGCGCGTGAGAAACTTGCCCTACAGAATCGTTGATTTTGTGCAATTTGTCAGGTGTGCGATCGGGCTTTATAAAGGATTGGGTGTAGTAGAGTCGGCGTGCAACCCTTTACTGGATGCAGTAGTTAAATCGATCGAAGATGAATATGCCAGACTGCAAGATCGCATCAAAAACTGGAAGACTATAGAAAAAACTCCAGAAATGTTGGCAGAACAAAAAGCCATGTTGGAGGCGCGGGGTAAGTCTGCAACTGCCAAGGAAAAGTTTGCCGCGGGAGTCGAGTTTGCCATCACCATCAAGAAGAAAAGTCTCAACTTGCGTGACATCGCCGAGGGTGTGCTTGCCATCAACGAACTCAACCGATTGAGAAAAATGGAACTGAGTGAGGAAATGGCACCGCCACCAGCCCAATCCGAGGGAGATCCCAAAGAGTACCTGAAGAAGTGGAACCGCGTCATCCTCTCGGATGCCTCAGAGGAAATCGATGGTGCGATGATGCCAGTCGCCTATTGGTATGAAGACTTTATGCCGAAGCTGTTGGCTGCCTTCAGCGTCAGCACAGCAGCAGACATCCCCTTCAACACGGTGGCTGACGAAGTGGCTTTAAACCAGTGGTACGAAGCCACTAAAACGTCAGGGGAATTTGGGCGCTATGGGGCGGATGTTGTAGAAAGCTTTCCCAAATGCGCTCCAAAACAGAAGCTAATGCTCAAACAGGCATGGCGCTTGACGCACAACTACCTGAATGGGGTACAGAAACGGCGCGAACGCTTGGAGTTTGGGCGCGAGTCTGGCGAACTCTCGCAATATGTATCCTTCATTGACGTGTATATCGATCGCAGTGAAATAAAGAATTCACAAATGCGCGTCAGCTTCCCTTACTATATTGGCCCTGCGGTGTGGCGTTTCTTCCACACTACGGCTGAAATCGTCTCTACCAAGACCCCCCAACAGCAAAAAAGTCTGGTGGCCGTCTTCAAGGATTTCTTCAAGCTGTTTGCCACTATGTATCCCTGCCCCTACTGCCGCCACCACCTCAACGCCTACGTGGTGCAGAATAAAGAGGTGGAAATGTACCCTGTAGAGTACCTTGTACTTGGGCGTGACCCGCGTCTGAATAACTTTGAGGTATCAATGGAGGCGAAGTTGTCCACCGTAGTAGATGGCGATTCCCTGCGCTTATTCTTCTGGAAGCTGCACAACACTGTCTCCTCATCGATTGCGCGATCGGAGGAGTGGTATCACAAGGATGAGAAAGCATTCTACACCACTCGTTATTGGCCCAGCATTGACTCTGAGCTAGCACGAGCCAAAGCCCTCAAACACATTAGCATTGCCACCGATCGGATGTACCGTCTCTACGGTATGCTCAAGCCCGCGGCACGACTGACAGGGGTGAGAGCAACTTTGCAAAAGCTGTTGGATAAGAGGGATGAGGAAGGCATTAAGGAGGCTTGCTTAGTTGCCCAAGATTATATCAAGGAGTTGGAGGAGGCGATCGTCACCGGACAATTCCTACAAGAGACATATTACTTTGACCCTGACCTTGTGGATCAAGCTCCCGTTTTTAGTCCTGAAGAAGAGGAGTTTGCTCGCAGCGGTGTGTTCGTAGAGGTTGCTTAAATATCAGTCAGTAAAAAGTTAAGTTGAAAAGCTTAACTTTTTACCGATCATAAAAAATTAGACAAATTAGGTGATTAACACTCTGAGTAGATTTATAGTAGAAGGAAGAAGGAAGAAGTCGATGTGAAAATGCAATTCCAGGCAATTGTTTGAGCGCTCTAGAACGTCCTGACCCTCTTGGCGGTTGCCAGGGAGGTGACAATGCTAATAATTTTTTAGAGTTGCCTGTTAGTGGTAATGCCAATGTAATTGTTACGGGTGATTTGGATTTATTGGTATTAAATCCTTTTCAAGCAGTAGAAATTCTTCCTCCTATAGTTAAGATCGGTGACATAAAAGATGACTAATAAACGAGAGCTTTCAGAACAGGATATTTGTACACAGTATATTTTACCTGCTTTAGTTCGAGCGGGGTGGGATATTAGCAAGCAAGTCCGAGAACAGGTTTATTTTACTGATGGTCGAATTTATGTTAAAGGGAATCTAACCCAAAGGGGTAAGGGTAAAAAGGCTGATTACATTCTTTATTATAAACCGAATATACCGATTGCTGTTATTGAAGCTAAAAAAAATATTTATCCTCTTGGTGCTGGTATGCAGCAGGCTTTAAACTATGCAGATATTTTAGATTTACCAGTGGCTTTTAGTTCTAATGGGGATGGTTTTTTAGAGCATGATAAATCGGGCTTTTCTAGTTTGATTGAGCGAGAATTAAGCCTTGATAATTTTCCGAGTCCTGATGAGATTTGGCAAAAATACAAGAAATTCAAACAAATTGAAACGCCAGAAGCGGAAGAAATTGCTAGTTTTGATTACTTTTTTGATTCTCAAGGTCGCCAGCCGCGCTATTATCAGCAGATCGCGATTAATCGGACTGTAGAAGCGATCGCCAAAGGTCAGAATCGTTTACTATTGGTGATGGCAACTGGTTCGGGTAAGACTTACACGGCTTTCCAGATTATTTATCGGCTATGGAAAAATGGCATCAAAAAACGAATTTTATTTTTAGCCGATCGCACATCTTTAATTAGTCAAACCAAACGGGGTGATTTTAAGCATTTTAAAAATAAAATGACAGTGATTAAAAAGAAAGTAATTGACACCGCGTTTGAAATCTATTTATCCTTGTATCAGGGTTTGGTTAATTATGATGATGAAGATGCTGATGCTTATCGAGAATTTAGCCCAGATTTTTTTGATTTAGTTATAGTTGATGAATGTCATCGAGGTAGCGCTGCTGATGATAGTAAATGGCGAGATATTTTAGAGTATTTTAGTTCGGCAACTCAAATCGGATTAACGGCAACCCCAAAGGAAACTAAGGAAGTTTCTAATATTGAATATTTTGCCGATCCGATTTATACTTATTCTCTCAAACAAGGAATTGATGATGGTTTTCTCGCACCCTATAAGGTGATTCGAGTCGGTTTAAATGTTGATTTAGAAGGATATCGCCCCGAAGCGAGTAAGCTAGATAAATCAGGGGATTTAGTTGAGGATCGGATTTATAATCTTAAGGATTTTGACCGGAATTTAGTCATTGATGAAAGGACACAAGCTGTTGCCAAAAGAGTGATGGATTTTTTGCGACAAACAGATGTTTACTCAAAAACAATTATTTTTTGTGTTGATGTAGAACACGCGGAGAGAATGCGACAAGCTATTAGTAATGAAGCAGGAGATTTAGTCAGGGAAAATTATAAATATGTTATGCGAATTACTGGAGAAGATAAGGAAGGTAAACTGGAATTAGATAACTTTATTAATCCTGAAGAACGTTATCCGGTGATTGCGACAACTTCTAAGTTAATGACGACGGGGGTTGATGCTCAAACCTGTAAATTAATTGTACTGGATTCTAATATTCGTTCTATGACCGAATTTAAACAAATTATTGGACGTGGAACAAGAATTAATGAACAATTTGATAAGCGATTTTTCACGATTATGGATTTTAGAAATGTGACGGATCTGTTTTCGGATCGAGCATTTGATGGTGATCCGGTGATGATTAAGGAAATACGGGATGATGAGGAATTTACACCAGAGAATATTATCGGTGATCTGACAGGTGAAATTATTGATCAGGAGACGGGCGAAATAGTTGATTTTGACCAAAATAATGATATTCCTGAAAAGCTAAAACCGACAATTATTTCTGCTGGTGAAATTACTACAGAAAAACAGGGGAAAGTTTATATTGCTGGGGTAGATGTGACCATTTTAAATGAGCGGATTCAATATCTCAATGATAATGGGGATTTGGTGACAACGAGTTTAAAAGACTATACTAAACAGAACTTGCTACGAGAATTTAGCAGTTTAGATGAATTTTTAGCTTGTTGGAATGAGGCGGATAAAAAAAGTGCTTTGATTGCAGAACTGCGAGAACATGATATTATTGTTGAGAATTTACAGAGGGATATTAAAAAAGATTTGGATTTATTCGATTTGATTTGTCATATTGCTTGGGATCGTCCCCCTTTAACTCGCAGGGAACGGGCAGAAAATGTCAAAAAACGAGATTATTTTACTAAGTATGGCCCACAGGCGCGAGCGGTTTTAGAGGCTCTTTTAGAAAAATATGCTACCGATGGGATCGAGAATATAGAGGAGCTTTCTGTGCTAAAATTAGAACCGCTTAAGCAATTTGGATCTCCAGGGGAGATCGTTAAACGATTTGGGGGTAAACCTCAATATGTTTCAGCTTTGCGGGAATTGATGTCTGAATTGTATCAAGTAGCAGCATGAAAAATCTGGGCGGTAATATTAAAAGTCTGCGTAATTTTATGCGGAAAGATCCGGGGGTGTCTGGCGATGGACAACGGATCGAACAGTTAGGTTGGTTACTATTTCTCAAAATTCTTGATGCTAGTGATAAAGAGTTAGAATTGCTTAGGGATGATTTTGTTTCCCCCATTCCTGAAAGGTTGCGCTGGTGTAATTGGGCGGCGGATAAGGAAGGAATGACGGGGGATGAATTACGGAATTTTATCGATCAAAAATTGTTTCCCACTTTGAGATCCCTTGATATTAGCACCGGGAATAAACGGGCGATGATTGTCCGAGAGATTTTTGAGGGTACGAATAATTACATGAAAAATGGGACTATTATTCGTCAGGTGTTGAATAGTCTCAATGAAATTGATTTTGAAAGTTCGGAAGATCGTCATTTATTCGGTGATATTTACGAAACTATTTTGCGGGAACTTCAGACTGCGGGCGCTTATGGGGAGTTTTACACGCCTCGCGCTTTAACTGAATTTATGACAGAAATGGTTAATCCCCAGTTAGGAGAATTTCTACTCGATCCTGCTTGTGGTACGGGTGGTTTTTTAACTTGTGCGATTAATCATTTACGTCTGCAAGGCTTGGATGATGTACGGGATTTAGTAACATTGGAAAAAACGATTAAGGGGATGGAATTTAAGCCTTTACCCTTTATGTTAGCGGTGACAAATTTATTTCTCCATGAAATCGAAGTTCCGAATATTGAATATACTGATAGTTTAAATCGGGAATATACTTCTATTGGTGATAAAGATCGGGTGGATGTCATATTAGCAAATCCACCTTTTGGGGCTTCGGTGACTGATGGAGTACAGGATAATTTTCCGATGAGTTATCGTACTACAGAAAGCGCAGATTTGTTTTTATTATTGATGGTGCGGTATTTGCATAATGGCGGACGGGCTGCTATTATTTTACCTGATGGATCGTTAACGGGGGATGGGGTAAAGGCGCGGATTCGTCAGCATTTATTAGAGTCTTGTAATCTCCATACTATTGTCCGTTTACCTAATTCGGTGTTTCAACCTTATGCGTCTGTGGCGACAAATTTGTTATTTTTTACCAAGGGTAAACCGACAAAGGAAATCTGGTATTGGGAACATCAATTACCCGAAGGAGTGAAGGCGTATTCTAAGACGAAACCCATTAATAAAAATGAGTTTAAGTCTTTAAAACAATGGTGGCATAAACGGGAGGAAAATCCGCAAGCATGGCGGGTAAGTTTTGAGGAGTTGGAGAAAAATGGGTTTAATTTAGATGTCAAAAATTCCCATGTTTCGGAAGTTGAAAGGGGTTATAGTTCGGTTGAGTTGTTGGAAATGTTGCATGATTCTTTTAGAAAGAGCGATCAATTATTAGAGATTTTAAAGAAGGAAGGAATTAATGGTTAAAACTCTCAATTTTCAATTTTGCAAACTGACGTTCATAAAAACTGATAATGAAGAATTAAATCAATTAGAAAACACTATTCTAATGAGAGCTATTTTGAATGAATATAATCAACCTCTACCTCTAAAAAAAGCGTTATCAAAAACACAATATGGTTTTTCTGCTTCAGCCCAAGATTCAGGAAATTGTAGATTATTAAGAATCACCGATATTAAAGAAGATGGTATTGACTGGGATACAGTTCCTTTTTGTGATTGTAATGAAATTGAAAAATATAGATTAAACGAGAAAGATATATTAATTACTCGAACAGGCGGGACTACTGGAAAAACAACGTTAATTCAAGAAATAAAAGAAACTAGCATTTTTGCAAGTTACTTGATCCGGCTTTCTGTCTGTGAAGATTACAATCCAGAATATATTTATTTGTTTTTAAATTCCTATTTGTTTTGGAATCAAATTCTTGATTTAAAAAATGGAACTGCACAGCCTAATGTAAATGCAAATAAAATGACAACTATAATATTCCCATCATGTCCTAAAGAAATTCAGGATAAAATTGTAGAATATAAAAAAGATAAAGCTGTACGAATTTCTGTTTTAAAACAAGTTCAATCCGATTTTCAAAAAATAAATATTTTACATAAAAATTTAAAGTCAATTATTATAGAAAATGAAAAGCAATCAGATATAATTTCTCAACTAAAACAGGCGATTTTACAAGAAGCTATTTCAGGTCAATTAACAGCAGAATGGCGTAAACAAAACCCAATTCAAAAAGGTAATCCAGACACCGATGCAGCCGCACTCCTCGCCAAAATAAAAGCAGAAAAACAACAATTAATAGCTGACGGAAGACTCAAAAAAGAAAAACCTCTCCCTCAAATTTCACCCGATGAAATCCCCTTTTCTTTACCTGATAGTTGGGTTTGGTGTAGAACATCTGATGCTTGTTTTGCAATAGTTGATTGTCCTCATAGTACACCTCAATATAAAGAAGAAGGACAAAATTGTATTGATACAACTTGTTTTGATGAAGAAGGAATTATTAAAAAAACTAGAAAGGTCGATCAACAGATATTTATGGAAAGAAATCAACGATTAGAACCATTACCAGGTGATATTGTTTATTCAAGAGAAGGAATTATTGGACAGGCAGTAATATTACCAGACGGTCAAAGATTTTGTTTAGGTCAGCGTGTAATGTTATTTAGGCCTTGGAAATACATACCATCGAAAATGTTTAGGTTTATTGTTGTTTCTCCATTTTTCCGTCAACAAATTATTGAAAATCATAAAGGGATGGGTGCTAAACATATTAATATGAAAGATTTACGATCTGGTTTAATTCCCCTTCCCCCTCTTGCAGAACAAAAAGCAATAGTAGAAAAAATAGATTATTTAATGAAAATAATAGACCAACTAGAAGCACAAATCAAACACCGAAAACAACTAGCAGAAGAGTTGATGCAAACAGTATTAAGAGAAGCATTTGAATAGCTCCCTAACAGTCACCCCAAAAAATACATCTTCAATAATCGTATTCTCAAACAAAATTGACTCTATTATATTGTGCTTGGATACGATCGCGCTGGCAAAAGTAATCACTAACCATGCTACCAAAAGTTAATTTAACACGCGATCGCCCCAGAATCCTACACAAAATTAGCCGGATCTTGATCTCGCCGATGCTTCAGCAGAATCGGAGAACCTTGGCCATCACCCACCAAAGCCGCCGTTTCCTCCAACGCTTCCCTCAACCGCTTGGCCGCGTAGATCGACATATCGCGGGGCACATTCACCCGATCGCGCAAATACCGCAAAGCCGCATCAGAACCGGGCGGCGGCGTACAAACTTCGCCAGTCATCATCAAAGTTAAAGCACAACGCAAAGCCTCATCAAATAAGTTGTCATCAGCAGGATTGACTCGAACGATGTTGCGCTGGTGCTTAATGACGCGATGGAGTGCTTCAGCGCGGGAGGTTTCCGGTTCTGGATACATCACATCCGGCAGTCCAGCCCAAGGCCCATTATCCACGCGGGCTTTATTGAGTAGCATCTGAGGTTCGCCGTTTTCATAACACCCGCCCATCTGAGGCGGTAAATCGTGGACGTGGGTGTGAAAATCACTCTGAGTGCCGCGATAGGTAGGGCGGGTTTCCATCGCCGCAAACCAGTCAGCAAAGCGCGGGTTTTCTTCCCGCATCGAGTAGCCTTTGTAGTAGTAAAGACTGGCATTCATCCGTTCCACGTAGGGCGTAAAGATGACATCCGCAGTGCCAAATTCATCGAGGAAATAAGGCCCAGATGTGCTAGCCAGAGCCTTTTCTACCTGGGCGACGACGCTGATAAATTGGTTGCGGTTGTGTTGTTCTACTTTGGCTGAACTTGCTGGGTAGCACAGCCAAGAGCACCAGGCTCTAAATAGCAGTCGCTCTAACCGCCGCAGGGGTATTACTGCGGGGTTTTCCATGCCCAAACCCAAGGGGCCATAGACTCGTTCGAGGGCGATTAAGATATCATCGCTTTCGGTGATGATGCGGCCGTCTAGTTCGATCGCCGGTAGCATTCCCGATGGCACTTTGCGCTTGTACCAGCTTTCCTTTTCCCCGTAGCAGAACATGGTAACTTTGTCAATACGGTAGGGGATTTCTTTTTCTTCCAGCCACAGCCAGATTTTTTGGCAGTAGGGACACCAAGCATGGTTATCGCGGTACAGGGTGACTCGCACATCGGATTCGGTTTTACCGAAGAGGCGCAAGCGGGCTTGGGCGTTGGTGGGGCCGTTGGTGCGATCGACTTCAAAGTCTGTGAGGGCTTCTAATTCTGTCCAGCTTAGGGGGGTCATGGGATTTTAGATTTTAGATTTTAGATTTTAGATTGGAGAATTGAAGACAGCAATTGCTTCGTGGCAATAATAGAACTTACGCACCAACTCTATCTGTAGGGTGCGCTGTGCGCGCACCTTACCCCTACCGATAGCGCATTCAACTATTTTTTGGTCTTAGTTCTGAATAAGATAGTTGGTTATCAGTTAAAAAAGGCTTTGAGGACTCAAGTCCTCACTACAAACTTAACTACAATTAAGGCGAGAGTTGGGGAGGGGGTGGGGCGTCTTGAATTTTAGCCAGTGCTGCTTTCATTTCAGGAGTGGCTAGCAACTTTTGCGTATCTGCGATTAAACGATCGCCCCAGAGGTTTTCTTTGAGATATTCTACGGTAGCATAGCGTTGGTCTAGTTTCAGAGCTGCTTCTCCCATCGCTAAGCCTTTTTCTTTGTCACCTTTGGTGTAGAATGCTACTGCTAGAGCTAGCATTGCTTCGGCTGCTTTGTCGTCGATCACGATCGCTTCTTGCCAGCGTTTGATGGCGCTATCAACATCCCCCATTTCGTATTTGACTAATCCGATATTGTTGACAGCAGGCCAAAGATTTTTTTCTAAAGCAAAGGCTTTTTCGTATTGGGCGATCGCCTGATCGAACCGCTTCAGCTTATAAAAAGCATTGCCTAAATCAAATAATGCACCTGGAGTGTCTGGTTTGAGTTTTAATCCTGCTTGCAAATATTCGGCTGCTTTCTCGTAGTTCGCTTTCCGAAAGTAAGCTTCTCCCAAGACAAATTTAATTGAGGGATTTTCTGGCGACAGAGATTGAGCTTGTCCCAAAGCTTCAATGCCTTTGTCAAACTCCTCGACTTGAAGGTACAAGCTACCTAACAAAGTCCAAGTTTGAGCATTTTTGGGGGCTAACTGTGTGGCGAGTTCGGCTCTGGGTACCGCTAGTTGGTACTGCTGGAGTCTGGCTAGCTGGACGGCTTCTTCTGCAAGGCTCAAGGCCGTTTGTTCGAGTTGGGCCGAGTCGATTTGCAGGGTGTAAGGCAGGAGGGCCTGTGCAACAGCAGGCTCGGGCATTGCCCCCAAACCGAGTGCGAGTAGCAGAGATATTAAAGGAATGCGATTAGGCACTGTACAGCCCCAGAAAAAAATATAAGGGTTTCTCGATCGCCTATAATAACTCATATTTTTGAGTTTTGATATTGCTTCTTGACTCGCAACACTTTTTGGTTTTCATTTAAATACTTCTCAAATTATGTTTACATTCTGGATTGTCGTTTTTATTCACTGTTTTAGACACGACTGATTACCTCACTGCAAATAGGCACAATTATGAGTGATTAGCAACTTAAATGAGTCCATAAATAACGCTTCGCGGTTTATATTTTAAAACTTAAAAAATCCTTTTTTTTGTCCTAAATACTCTTTTGTTTTTACTGGTTATAAAGGAGTAAATTATTCAATCTAAACCTGGTAAATCCTTCATTTTCAAAAATTTTAGTGAGTTAATAAAGTCTGTTGAATTTTGTCTAACAATTGTGCTGCCGACAAGGAAGAAGGCAAAATTTTGGCAGATACTTCTTGCAGTAGAAAGTCGATCGCCTCGGATTCCGAATTTACAGCCGATCGATAATCCCAGACTAAAATTGGCAGTTTTACTGCCATTTGCCGCAGGTTCGAGAGCGCCTGCAGCATAGCGGGGGATTCTGAGGGGGCATCTCGCAAACACAGCAAAACTAAGTCAACGCTTTGATATTGCAACTGCTGCAAAACTTCTGTCCAACAGGGAGCGATCGACCCTCGAAATCCTGCGGTGTGGATGTACTGAATCAAAGCTTGAAAGTTGGGAGTAGAAAACTGGGAATTGGGGAGGGGAATCTCGGCCGCGGTCGATCGATCGCAATGCTCCAATTCTCCCGTCGGGTTCCCCCCAGAAGAGGAGTGCAAATCGGGTAAAGTCGAAATGTCAGCAAATAAAATGCTGGGCTTCCAACTCATGCCCGCAGCAACTTGAATCACTTGCCACAAAGCACTTGGCATTAACCCGGTTGGTGAAGTTTCACTGTCGTCGGGACTGCTAGTGGCTAAACAGGGAAATACGGACAATCCTTTGACTTGATTTGCCAGTTGTGTAGTTCGGGAGTCTAAAGTCACCAAGGGGAGAGAACCCAAATTTCGAGACCGACTTAACTGTTCGATAAAAGCTAAGGGGTTTTGCAGTTGACTTGTACCGTCTAAGACGATCGCATCGGGCCGCCAAATTCTGGCCACGAGTTCTGCTTGGCCGAGGTCGTCTGCTTCTAAAACCCGGCAGTAGTTGGGGTTGAGCAGTAAAGCGGAACCTTGAGACGAACTGTTTTGCGGGCTGAGCCACAACACGGTTAAAGAACTCTTCACTTTGCCTGTACAGGCATTACTGTGGCCGATCAAGTCTGTCAGCAGCCGCCGCAAAGCGGGTTCTTCCACCGGCAAGCTTAAAAAGCCTTCAGCCCTGTTGACACTGGCCCGTTCTTTTTCGCCTCTGGTGGCCGTGACGATCGCCGGAATCGATCGGGTATCCGGGTCACTCTTGAGCAGCGTCAGCACGTCCCAACCCGACAGCAGTGGCAGCAGCGGGTTGAGGAAAATCGCTTCGGGACTGAACCTGCGAGCTTTTTCCAGCGCTTCGGTGCCGGAACGGGCGACTATTACTTGGTAGCCCAAACCTGAGATGACGTTGGTTAAATCTTCGATATATTTGGGAACGGCTTCGACTATTAATACTAAACGAGAGCGAGAATTGGCGATCGGAGTCGGATATGGGGGTTTTAATAATTCTTCCTCCTCGGTGGCTTCCTGTGCCGGGATTTCTTGGCTGCTGTTTCCCGGAGGATTTGGTGGCAGCAACAGGGTAAATTGAGAGCCTTGGTTTTCTGAGGAAATAAACGAAACGTCCCCGCCGTGGAGCCGAGCTAGGCGTTGAGTCAGTACCAGTCCCAGTCCGGTTCCTTGAAAGCGCCTGGTGAGGGGGCTTTCTAGCTGTTGGAATTTCTGAAAGATCAGGTGCTGTTTGTCGGCGGGGATCCCGATGCCAGTGTCCCAAACTGTGAATGCGATCCAGCCTTCCCAAACATTTACTTTCAATCCGATTTTGCCACCGATTTCTGTGAATTTTAGGGCGTTGGAAAGGAGGTTAACTAGCATTTGCCGCAGCCGCAGTTCGTCGGCAATTAAGTGGCTCAGTCCCGGTTCTATTTCGAGTGTAAATTCTATTTGGGCGGATGGTTCTGCGTTGGCTGTACCGTCCGTTTTGCTGGGGGCGGGAGGGTTTTTTTCTTCTTGCTGTTGCAGTTGTTTTGCTTGTTCAAAGGCTCTTTGGCAGGTTGATGCTATTTCCACTGCTTCGGGAATTAGTTCTAGCTGCCCGGTTTCCATCCGGGTCAAGTCTAAAATGTCGTTAACTATTGTCATCAAATGCCGCCCGCTTTTATGGATTAGTTTGGCGTAGCGTGTTTGGCGATCGTTGAGTTCTCCGATCAATTTATCTTTGAGGAGGCTGGACAAACCGAGGACGGCGGTGAGCGGGGTTTTTAGTTCGTGGCTGATGCAGGATAAAAATTCGTCTTTTAGTCGGTTGAGGTGGATTAAATCTGCGTTTTTCGCTGCTAGTTCTTTGGCGACTAAATGTTCTTCGGTGACATCTTGTCCCATTACTAAAATTAGCTTGTCTGAGAGCGGCTGTTTGACAAATTGCCAGATCCGTTCTTGACCTTTTTGTACGGGGCACTCGCAAATGTAGGTGTCTGGTTTGCCGGCCATGGGACACCAAGCTGGAGCGGTTAATGTTGAGGGGGAGGCGGCAGCGTACAGGGGCAGCGGGCAACTGGTGGCTGCGGTTGAATCACGCGCGGCGAAGCTATCCCGCAGGGAATCGCCCGATCTACTTGCTCCTACTAGGCTCCTGCAGTCAGTGGTGATGCCCTCTAACTGCACGCTCTTGTATTCGCTTGTTAAATGGCTTGGTTTGCGGGGCGAGTGTTTACCCAAATTTGCTGCTGGTTCTGGAACTGGTTCTGGGCCTGCTCCCAGCAACATCCGCCACGCTGCGTTTTGGCTGACTATTTGTGCGGTAGGGGTTTGCAATCTCAGGGGCAGGGGCAGTTTTTCCAACAGTTCAACTAGGGAGTTCAGGTTTTCCGAAGGTTTCAATCCTGCTTCTAAAAAGCGCACTTGAGCGTTTAGGGCTGTGGCGATGGCTTCGGAAACCGGTTTTAATTCGATTTCTTTGACGGCTTTTGCCTGCTCTGTGAGGCTGCAGAGCGAGCTGCTGTTGAGTGCGGCGAATTGCAGCAGGCTCAGGCTGTCTAGCATTCCTAAGAATTGACCACTGGCATCTGTGAGGGCGATCGGGCTGTTTGAGGAAATGCCGGCGGTTTGGCGGTTTGACCGGGCTGGGGTGTTTTGTTCTTCTGTTTGCAGGTACTCCCAGAATTCCCTGACGCTCATAGTGGCGGGTAATGCTCTGACTGGCTCGATCGCGATCGAGCTTTCTGACAAAGGTTGCTGCCCGTCGTTTGTGCGATCGGCTCCCCAAGTCCAAAGGCTGCGGAGGTACACTAATCCCAGCGGCTGTAACTGTTCGTTGACTACTGCGACTCGATCGCAGTTGCAGGAGCTGAAAATTGACTGCAGCGATTCTAGCGCACCCGTTTGGAGGCACAGCGGCACTGGCTCGATAAAATTTTTGAGACTGGGGGTGGTGACTGGCATAACAAACCTGAGAGTCTGCTCGCGAGAGCAGTAATATTTTTGATGCTCAATGTAGCTGCGAATTTCTGTATCTTATTTGTTTTATATCAGTTCGCTATCAGGCTCGGTATCTGCACCGAGACCGGGGAGTTCGATGCCTACGCCTGATTTGAGGCGACTAGCAATTATTTTAAGGCTTAAGCTTAATTGCAGAAATCACGCTCAGGGTGCTTGACACAAAAACCACGGAGTACACTTTGATTCTTCCTCTGGTAGAAGCGCATCACTTATTTTGCGGTTAAGATTGGTTAAAATAAATGTTGAGATGATTGTTAAAATGTTAAGTTTTTTGTAAAGGAGATATCAACTCTGAGCGATCCAGCACTTTCAGGCAACTTAGGTGGTGCACCTACAGCTTTGCTTCCTCAACTTTCTATCGGTATTTTTGTCCGCTCTGAGGAAATTGCAGCCTCTGCGATCGAGCTTTTGAGAGGCGAACGCTATACTTTAACGCACATTAAGTCGGCAGTGGAGCTTTTGGGGTTCCTTAAACACAATTATCACCTTGATTGTTTGGTTTTGGAGGTGGATGGGGATCTGCGATCGCTTCTGGGGAAGCTGCAAGAACGATCGCTCTTTTTGCCTGCTGTGATTTTTTCGCCTCACGCGCAGGTAGATGGCAAGCCCGAAGCACCATATTCAGAGGGTTTTGAGGCCGCAGCCAGTACCGCCAACCAGAGTCAAGACGAAAGCTGTGCTTTTTTTTATCACCCTGCTGAGGTGCAACTGGCAATCGCTCGATCGAGCTCCATAGCTGCCGGTATCGATCGGGCGATCGCACAATTTCTGAAACTTTCAACTCCGGTTCCTGTCAATTACCAATCCGTAAAGATCGATGCGACAGCCCAATTGACTGCTCAAAGTTTGCTCAGCCGACAGCAGCGGCGGCTGGCGGAAAAATTACGGGAGCGATTAGGATACTTAGGTGTGTATTATAAAAGAAATTCCCAGATTTTTTTGAGAAATCTGTCGGCAACCGAGAAGCAAAAGTTTTTGGAGCAACTCAAGTCAAGTTATCGCGACATCGTTTTGAATTATTTTTCTCAAGATGCTGCGGTCAACAATCAAATAGATGAATTTGTGAATTTGGCTTTTTTTGCTGACGTTCCCGTGACTCAAGTTGTAGAAATTCACATGGAATTGATGGACGAGTTTGCTAAACAGCTAAAATTAGAAGGGCGTAGCGAGGAAATATTGCTTGATTACCGTTTGACCCTGATTGACGCGATCGCTCATATGTGCGAGATGTATCGGCGATCGATTCCGAAAGAGACCTCTCAAGGTAGAATGTAGAAGGGATTCGGCATAATTTAAGAAATAAAAGGTAGAAGGGAGAATCTAACAAAAAAGAAAGGAGCCGACCAACAGCCGCGCGAGCGCGAGGCGGAAATTATTATAAAATAACAAAGAACAGCGGATTTAAGACAAATAACAACTACAACTAACATCTGACAACTAATACTCAACATTTAAAAAAGTTCATGAGTCCTCTGAAGAAAACCTACGTTCTGAAGCTGTACGTTGCGGGGAATACTCCCAACTCTGTGCGAGCTTTGAAAACCCTAAAGGACATCCTAGAACAAGAATTTCAAGGCGTCTACGCGCTGAAAGTCATAGATGTTCTCAAAAACCCTCAGCTAGCAGAAGAGGACAAAATATTGGCAACCCCAACGCTGGCCAAAATCCTGCCGCCGCCGGTGCGAAAAATTATTGGCGATTTGTCCGATCGTGAGAAAGTTCTGATAGGATTAGATTTGCTCTATGAAGAACTTCGCGAAGAAGACCTGAATTCATAAGATAATCAGGTAAGAGTCAGTCGATTTTAGATTTGAGACTTCGGTTGGGCGTGAAACGTTCGGCGAGCGCGATCTTCGAAGCGTCGAGTCGCGCGTCGAACGATTTTAGATTTGAGATTTACTCCACAGATGAATCTGGGATGTGGAACAAAAGTCTAAAATTTTTATCTTTCCACGACAGGAGTACGTGGCACGGTATCGGTTTTTGGGCGGGGTCATTAGTCAGCAGTCAGCAGTCATTAGTTATTGAGCAAGAGCCAAAACTAAAAGCTGGGTACAAAGACTCATGATCGGCGGTTAATGAGTGACAACTAAAGAATACTGAGAGTTGACAAAAATCGACATGAATGAAATTAGTCAAACGGTTAAACGGGAAGGATTGGTAACGGCAGGAGTTGAAAAAATTCGCACGATGATTGAGGGTTTTGATGACATCAGTCATGGCGGAATGCCCATCGGCAGAACCACCCTAGTCAGCGGCACATCAGGAACGGGAAAAACTTTATTTGCCGTACAATTTCTCTATAATGGAATTACCCATTTTGACGAACCTGGAGTTTTCGTAACTTTTGAAGAATCTCCGACAGATATTATTAAAAATGCTTGCAGTTTCGGTTGGGATCTGGCACAATTAATCGAGGAAGGTAAGCTATTTATTTTGGACGCTTCCCCCGATCCAGAAGGTCAAGATATCGTAGGAAATTTTGATTTATCAGCCTTAATCGAGCGAATTCAGTACGCCATTCGCAAGTACAAAGCCAAGCGGGTTTCTATAGATTCTGTTACCGCCGTATTTCAGCAGTACGATGCTGCATCGGTGGTGCGCCGAGAAATTTTTCGCTTAGTTGCGCGCCTCAAACAAGTAGGAGCAACTACAGTTATGACGACGGAACGGGTGGAAGAATACGGCCCGGTGGCTCGGTTTGGAGTGGAAGAGTTTGTGTCGGATAATGTGGTGATTGTTCGCAACGTATTGGAAGGAGAACGCCGCCGCCGCACCATCGAAATTTTGAAGTTGCGGGGTACAACTCACATGAAGGGCGAATATCCTTTTACTATGACTAATGACGGAATTAATATTTTCCCATTAGGGGCGATGCGATTAACTCAAAAGTCTTCCAACGTGCGGGTTTCTTCGGGCGATAAAACTCTCGACGAGATGTGCGGTGGCGGCTTCTTCAAAGACTCGATTATTTTGGCTACGGGTGCAACGGGAACCGGCAAAACGCTGTTGGTGAGCAAGTTCTTGCAGAATGCTTGTATGAACGGCAATCGGGCGCTGCTGTTTGCCTATGAAGAGTCGCGGGCTCAGTTGTTCCGCAATGCTTATTCTTGGGGCATTGATTTTGAGGAAATGGAACAGAAAGGACTGCTGAAGCTGCTGTGTACTTACCCGGAATCTGCTGGTTTGGAAGACCACTTGCAGACTATTAAATCAGAAATTGCGGAGTTCAAACCTTCTCGAATTGCTATAGACTCGCTGTCGGCCTTAGCTAGGGGTGTCAGCAATAATGCTTTCAGGCAATTTGTGATCGGAGTGACAGGTTTTGCGAAGCAGGAAGAAATAACAGGCTTTTTTACGAATACAAGCGACCAGTTTATGGGTTCTAATTCGATTACGGACTCCCATATTTCTACGATTACTGACACGATTATTATGCTGCAGTATGTAGAGATTCGAGGAGAAATGTCGCGGGCAATTAATGTGTTTAAGATGCGCGGTTCCTGGCACGATAAAGGAATTCGGGAATACACAATTACTGAGAGAGGCCCACAAATTAAAGATTCGTTCCGTGGTTACGAACGGATTATCAGCGGTTCTCCGACTCGGATTACGATTAATGAAAAGAGTGAGCTATCGCGGATTCTCCAGGGTGTTCAAGGTCAAGACGATGAGGATATTTGAGAGTTCGCAGTGATTGGCCGTTAAAAGTAGGTTGGGTTGAGCTAGGAAACCCAACTTTTTTAATCTGAGGAGTTTGTGAACATTTATAGCAACCGCGACAATGTTTGGGAGGTTCTTAATTGCTGAAATAGGAGCTTTTATTGCCTATCGAACCCAATACCTATAGTTTTTACACAGCAACAATACCTTGGGTCAAATCCAATACCCTGGCGATCGCAAATCTCTTGAATTGTGCTTGGAAAGCCAATACTTGCTGTATGATCAACCTCAGCTCGATTTGCAAACAGGTAGCCTTGCTGGTATTAAAGTTATAGTAGGAGGCCATTCTCCTGAACAAGGTTGGATTCATCGGCATCGATGTATTCCCATCGCCGACAAAACTGGATTGATTTGGCCCGAAGAGCAAATGGATTTTAGAGCAAGCTTGTGGGCAATATCAGCAGTAGTTAGGATGAGGACTAATTCTTCCTAATATAGCAGTGAATCTGTCGGCACGTCAACTCAGCCAAGCGACTTTAATAGCTAAGAGCGATCGCATTGTTGAGCGCACCGAGATGAAGCCAAAATATCGATAGCTAGAGATTACGGGAACGGCAATGATGCTTAATGTTGACATTCCCTACAATCTTTTGAGCCAATGTTCAGAGCATGGTATGGGGATTTATGTCGATGATTTTGGGACTCGCTATGCTGCTTTTAACAACCTGAAAAATTTTCCGGTGAAGTCGCTCAAAATTGCTCGCTCATTTGTCCGCCATTTAGCCAGCGCTCCGAGCGATCGCGGAATTGCCAAAGCCATAGTTGCCATCCCAGATGGCTTAAATCTGAGCATAATTGCCGAAGGAATGGAAACCCCAGCGAAATGGGAATAGTTACAAGCGATCGCCTAGGAAATCGGGCCGCGTTATATGTTGAGGAAGCCGACCATTGCTGAGTTTGCTATTCATTTAATCCGACATCCTCAATAGTTGTCTACCGCTATGTGGGCTCAGCAATCCTCCCTCATGAAAGCGCGCAAAAGTCTTATAATCAATTTAATGCTCGTGTCGCTCAAATGACTGAAACAATTCTTCGCAGGAATAATATTAAAGTGTTTGGACAAGGCACCCAGACCATGATGTTTGCTCATGGATTTGGGTGCGATCAAAATATGTGGCGTTTCGTAACACCGGCCTTCGAGAAGGACTACAAAATCCTCATATTTGATTATGTAGGTTCGGGACAGTCTGATATTAGTGCCTACACTCCTGAACGGTACAGCGACATCAAGGGCTATGTTCAGGATGTCGTCGATATCTGTGAAGAATTGGCGTTGACTGATGTGATTTTTGTAGGCCATTCTGTCAGCAGTATGATCGGCCTTCTGTCCTCAATTCAAGCTCCTAATTACTTTAATCGCCTGATTTTCGTAGGGCCTTCACCTTGCTACATCAATGATTTACCAAATTATTACGGAGGGTTTGAGCGCAAAGATATTGAGGATCTCCTCGATATCATGGAGAAAAATTACATTGGTTGGGCAAGCTTTCTGGCGCCAATGGTGATGCAGAATGAGGATCGTCCTGAGTTAACTGAGGAACTTGAGACAAGTTTTTGCTCTACCGATCCGGTGATTGCAAGTCGCTTTGCCGAGGTAACTTTTTACTCTGACAATCGCAGTGATTTACCCAAGGCATCAGTACCTACACTGATATTGCAATGCGCTGATGACGTGATTGCTCCCACCCAGGTAGGGGATTACCTCCACCGCCACCTACCTAAAAGTACGCTACGGGTGATGAAAGCTACGGGACATTGCCCGCACCTGAGTCATCCACAAGAGACGATCGAGATGATTAAGGAGTATTTGAGTGTACCTCATACTACCTGATTTGTATGGCAAACATGACCTACCAGATAGACGAGCTACTCAACACGTCACCCTGTGGATTCCTCTCGTTTGCTGACGATGGTACGATCGTAATGGTCAACGCCACATTACTGCAATTACTCGGATACGAAACCGATGAACTGCGGGGAGAGAAGATGGAATTCATTCTGCCAATGGCCAGCCGAATTTTCTATCAAACCCATTTCTTCCCCCTGTTGAAGCTCCACGGTAAAGTAGAGGAAATTTACTTCTCATTAAGGTCAAAGCAGGGTAGTGATATACCGATGCTGATCAACGCTGTGCGTCGGGAGAAAGGAGGAAGCATCGTCAACGATTGCATCTTGATATGTATCCGCCAGCGTATCCTATACGAAGGTGAAATTATTAAAGCAAAAAAAGCAGCAGAGGCAGCTATTCTCGCCCAAAAGCAAGCAGAAATCGCTCTGCGGAAACAGTACGACAAGGCGATATTACTTCAAGAAATTACTCAACACATCCGTCAATCTCTTGATTTGTCTACAATTTTTGAGATTGCTTCGCAGGATATTCGCTTGTTTCTTGATGCCGAGCGCGTCGGCATATTTAAGTTCGATCCTGATAGTAAATTTGGATATGGTGAGTTTGTTTCAGAATCCGTAGGCGAAGGATGTAAATTGGTAAGCAAAAATCAATTTAACGACCATTGTTGTGGTGAACAATATCCTGAGTCATATCAAGAATGGAGAACGCAGATAGTAGAAAATATCAATAATATTGACCTTCAACACTGTTACCGCGCTCTTTGGAAACAATTTCCGGTTCGGGCTAATTTAGTGGCGCCGTTGCTCAATGGACAAGATTTGTGGGGGTTGTTATGTATTCATCAATGTTCTGCGCCTCGGCAATGGGAAGAATTTGAAGTTGACCTTGTTAAACAGATTGCTAATCAGTTAGCGATCGCCATTAAACAAGCGGATATTTTTCAGAAATTGCAGAAGGAATTGGCAGAAAGGCAGCAGGCTCAAGCGCGGATGAGAGAAATTAATCAACAACTGGCACTCTCTAACGAAGAACTAGCGCGCGCTACTCATCTCTTAGAACAAGTGGTAAATATTGATGGGTTGACTCAAATTGCTAATCGTCGCTGTTTTAATGACCGCTTAGAGCATGAATGGCAGCGGCTATACCGGGAAAAAAAACCTATTTCTCTTTTGTTGTTTGATGTGGATTATTTCAAACGTTATAATGATTCCTACGGTCATCAAATGGGGGATAGTTGTCTGTTCAAACTTGCTCAGACGGTGCAAGAGGTGGTGTACCGTCCGGCGGATTTAGTGGCGCGTTACGGCGGAGAAGAATTTGCCATCATTTTGCCTAATACAGATATTGAAGGAGCGAGTTCGGTAGCCCAACGGATTCACGCTGCTATTCAAGCTTTACATATTCCTCACAAAACCTCTGATGTGAGCGATGTAGTTACTATTAGTATGGGTATCGCCAACTTAATTCCGATTTCGGAACTATCATCGGCTGACTTGATTGCGCTTGCCGATCGTGGACTCTACCGTGCCAAGCAACAGGGGCGCAATCAGTCCCGGATCTGCGACTACAGCGGTGATTCGATTTTTGACACTGACGCTTAAATCACAATAATTGAGACCGAGGATAAAAATTTGTCCCCGGTCTATCAAAATCAGTCATTCTATAAATCTACATGAGCACGGAGGGATTTGAACCCCCGACCCTCAGGACCGGAACCTGATGCTCTATCCACTGAGCTACGTGCCCTCGACTTTCTGAAGTATAACACGTCTTGCGGAAAATGGCGAGTGCCGATCGCAAATTTCCTGGCCGGCCTCCAAACCGCTTGACCCATGCGGGTTAAACTCGCCCGCGCGATCGGGTATCAGGCCATTCTCGCAGCCAGAGACGGCAACTTTTACCTAAATGGTAACAATAATACGACAATGGGTAAAATAATAGACTTTAATCGACCAAACATTAGGTTCACAAGCGATCGGGGTCGAGCATCTACCACAGCTAAAATAGCCCGCATCAATTCCCCTAGCTAATCGGCAGTAAATAAATGGTGCTGCAGTTAAGACAGGTTGTGCAAATACGGTTCTAGACTAAGTTCACCAAACCCCTCAATCTTATGGTTTCTAAAATTTTAGACAAATTATCGCTGCGAACTGTTCTCATAGTTCCATTTGTATTGCAAATCGTGGGAGCCGTGGGACTCGTAGGATATCTGTCTTTTAGAAACGGACAAAAAGCAGTTAATAACCTTGCCAGTCAGTTAATGAGCGAGGTGAGTTTGCGGGTCGAGCAAAACCTGCAAGTTTACCTAACAACTCCCCATCAAATCAATCAAACCAAGCTGGATGCTGTCAAACTCGGGTTGTTAAATATGGACAACTTATCAGCTTGGGAGAAATATCTTTGGCGCCAAGTACAATTATATCCATATATCAATTTTACCTCCATTGGCAACAAGAATGGAGACTATCGAACCGGAGAGAAACTGTCAAATGGCTCTCTAATGATTAATTTATCAGGCAAATCTACTGGTTTTGATTTTTATTCTTACCATACTAATGATACAGGCGATCGCACTACCCTAGCAACAGTTGTCAAAAACTTTGACATCCGCGAACATCCTTCGTACAAAAATGCGGCTCATCTCGAACAACCAACTTGGAGTTCCGTTTATATTTCGTTTCTAGAACCAACCTTAATACTCAGTGCGCTCCAACCTGTATACGAGAACAATCAGCTACAAGGAGTATTAATTAGCGCCTTGCGTCTCGACCATATTGGGAGTTTTTTAAACAGTCTCAAAATTGGCAAATCCGGGCAAGCATTTATTATGGAAAAGAATGGTACTTTACTGGCAACTTCAACTGCCGAACAACCATTTCGCATCAAAAATAATAATAAGAAAGAACTGTTCAAAGCAGAAGAGAGTGTTGACCACTCGACTCAAGCTACAGCTAAATATGTAGCAGTTCGTTTTCAGGGATTAAAGGAAATAAAAACTTCCTATCTCTTTAATTTTGAAATAGAGGGCAAGCGACAATTTGTAAAAGTTCTACCGTTCCAAGATGGCAAAGGTTTAGACTGGCTGATTGTGGTAGTTGTTCCCGAATCAGATTTTACCAAAGAAATAGATGCTAATACCCAGACTACTATTTGGCTATGTTTAGCAGCTTTAGGAGTAGCTTTAGTTATCGGCATTCTGACTTCTCGCTGGGTGACAAATCCTATTTGGCGCTTAAATACAGCAGCCCAAAATATTGCTAAAGGTGAATGGGATAAAACAGTAGAAAGCGAACGCTCCGACGAATTGGGGGAATTAGCCAAGTCATTTAACAGCATGGCTCAACAATTGCAACAATCTTTTGAAACTTTAGAACAGCGAGTGCAAGAGCGGACGGCAGAATTGGCTATAGCTAAAGACAAAGCGGAAGTAGCGAATCAAGCTAAAAGTACCTTTCTTGCTAATATGAGTCACGAATTGCGATCGCCTCTCAATGCAATTCTCGGTTTTTCCCAACTGATGACTCGCAGCCAAACTCTATCCCCAGAGCATCAAGAAAATATTAGCATAATTAGCAGCAGCGGAGAACACCTCCTTACCCTGATTAATAACGTGCTGGATTTATCTAAAATTGAATCGGGGCGCACCACCCTCAATACCCAAAAATTCGACCTCTATCGCCTGCTAAACGACGTGGAAGATATGTTTCAACTCAAAGCAGATGACAAGCACTTGCAGTTGATTTTTGACTGCAGTCCCGATGTGCCACAATATATAAAAACTGACGAGTTAAAGTTGCGGCAAATCTTAATTAATCTGCTCAATAATTCTCTTAAGTTTACCGAGGCAGGCTGTGTAGCGGTAAGAGTTGGCAAGCAGTCATTAGGCCGAAATCAGCAGGCACAAGGGGGAATTTTTTCTGATTTTGCAGTATCAAAACCTACAGATTTTTTCGCCATAAATGGTCTTAAAATATCTCAAATCAGTCAGTCGAACAACCAAATCATTGCAACCCCAAATGACGATGCAGCTTCTACCTCTTCCTTCTTCCTTCATTTTGAAGTCGAGGATACTGGTCCCGGTATTGCTACCAATGAATTAGACGATATTTTTGAACCTTTCGTGCAAACCAAGACAGGCAAAGATTCGCAAGAAGGTACTGGCTTGGGATTGCCCATCAGTCGCAAATTTGTGGAATTAATGGGCGGTGAAATGAGCGTCAGTTCTGCTGTTGGTAAAGGAACGAATTTTCAGTTCGATATTCAAGTTATTGCTGTCGATGCGGCTGATATTGAACGCCCAAAGCCGATCAGGAATGTTATAGGCCTGGTTCCCAACCAACACACCTATCGAATTTTGATAGTAGACGATAAACCGCTCAATCGCCAATTGTTAATTAAAATCCTCTCTCCTCTGGGTTTTGAACTAAAAGAAGCGAATAACGGTCAAGAAGCTATTGAGATTTGGGATAGTTGGGAACCGCATCTCATTTGGATGGACATGAGAATGCCTGTGATGGACGGCTACGAAGCTACGCAATACATTAAAGGTACTATTAAAGGTCAAGCTACTGCGATTATTGCGCTGACAGCCAGCGTTTTGGAGGAAGAACGGGCAGTTATTTTATCGGCGGGTTGCGATGCTTTTATGAGGAAGCCTTTCCGGGAACCCGATATTTTTGATGCTATGCACAAACATATCGGAGTGCGCTATATTTATGAAGATCCGGCTCAAAGTGATTTATCGGCAATCAAAGAGGGCGATCGCGCTATGAGTGCGACTGATTTCGTAAAATTGCCTGATTCACTGGTAGCTGATTTAAAGCTAGCAATACAGAATGCAGATATGGATTTAATTGATACTTTGATAGAGCAAATTCGCTTAAAGGATGCAGTAACGGCAGGTGCGATCGCAAATTGTATAGAAAATTTTGAGTACGACAAACTTTTAAAATTAATATCTCAAGCAAGATCACATGAATAACGACCTTCCTAGCACCGATCGCGGTAATATTTTAGTAGTTGACGATACCCCAGCTAATTTGCGGCTGCTAGCCGGAATTTTGAACAGCAAGGGCTATAAAGTTCGCCCGGTACCTAGCGGTGAGTTAGCACTTTCGGCAGCCAAAGGTATGCCTCCAGATTTGATTTTGCTGGATATTATGATGCCCGAAATGAATGGGTATGAAGTTTGCGAAAAGATCAAAGCTGATGAACGAACTTGCGAAATCCCGGTAATTTTTATTAGCGCGATTAATGACGTACTTGATAAGGTCAAAGCCTTTGCAGTGGGCGGGGTAGATTATATTACTAAGCCTTTTCAGGTGGAAGAGGTTCTAGTGAGGGTAGAAACCCATTTAGCAATGTGCCAGTTGCGAAAAAAACTCCAACAGAAAAACAATGAACTTACAGTTACTTTAGACCAACTGCAAGCTACTCAGAATCAATTGGTGCAATCGGAAAAAATGGCTGCATTAGGGCAACTGATTGCGGGAATTGCTCACGAAATCAATACGCCGTTAGGGGCTATTCGGTCGTCTATTGGAAATATTACCAGCTTTTTGGATAACAATCTCGAAAGCTTGCCAGTTTTTTTTAAAGAACTGTCTGCTGAACGCCAGCAAGATTTCTTGCGTTTGATGTACAGTTCTAGTCAACAAAATTACTCTTTATCTACTCGAGAAAAACGGGTATTGAAAAAAGGAGTGAAGCAGCAATTAGAGTCGGAAGGCCTTGACAATGCTGACAGCCTTGCTAGCATTTTAGTCAATATAGGATTGCAAGGAAATCTGCAAGAATTCTTGTCGTTGCTCAAAGATCCTGACAGCGAAAATATTATAAAAACAGCCTACGACTTTGCTAGCATTCACAGAAGCGCCCGAACCATCGCTACCGCTACTGAACGCGCTGCAAAAGTCGTATTTGCCCTGAAAAATTATGCGCGTTACGATGTAAATGGGGAAAAAATACAAGTGAATATTACGGATGGAATTGAAACTGTATTAACTCTTTATCAAAACCAAATCAAGCAGGGTGTGGAAGTGATCAGAAACTATCAAGATAAATTGCCTGTGGTACTGTGTTATCCAGATGAACTCAATCAAGTTTGGACAAATTTAATTCACAATTCCTTACAAGCGATGGACAATCAAGGGACTTTAACAATTGACGCGCTACAACAAGATACCAGCCTCTTGGTAAAAATTATTGACAGCGGTAAGGGGATTCAACCAGAGATTATTCCGAAAATTTTTGAGCCTTTTTTTACCACAAAACCTGCGGGAGAAGGCAGCGGATTGGGACTGGATATTGTCAAAAAAATAATTGAAAAACATCAAGGTAAAATTGATGTGGAGTCGAGGCCCGGTAAAACAGTATTTACCGTGTCTTTGCCGATTAATTTAACTGAGTAGCTAAAGCGCCGGAGAGTGAAGGCGGGGGCGAAAATTTGCAGTCTACCCGCGCAGAATGTAGAATTTGGAAAACGGTGTACTGCCCATGGGGGTTCACCCTACCCCACTAAAGAAGGAAACTAGCGATGTCTAAATCAGCAATTTTGTGTGTGGACGATGAAGTAGGAGTGTTGGAAAGTCTGGAAATTGAACTGCAACAGGCATTTAACGGTAAATATCTTTGCGAATTTGCTGAAAGTGCTGCCGAGGCCCTGGAAATTATTGAAGAGCTCTGTGAAGCTGAGGTTAATATTTTAGTAATTGTCTCTGATTGGTTGATGCCCGGAATGAAAGGAGATGAGTTGCTGATTAAAATCCATCAAAAATATCCGCAAATTGTGACAGTGATGCTGACAGGACAAGCCGACAAAGAAGCAATCGAACGCACAAAAAATCAAGCTAATCTTCATGCTTTCATAGAAAAACCTTGGCAGAATCAAGAATTAATTGAAGCGATTAAGTCTGGTCTAGCAACTTTATGAAAAAACCAGTCATTATTTGTGTGGATGATGAGCAGACTATACTCGATAGTCTGGAAATAGACCTCCTAAAAGCCTTTGAAGATAAATATTTAATTGAAACGGCCCAAAGTGGCGAAGAAGCTTTAGAGTTGCTGTCAGAACTTTTAGCAGAACAGTATGAAGTTCCTTTGGTTATTTCGGATCATATCATGCCTAGCATGAAAGGAGACGAACTATTAAGGAGCGTTCATGCTATATCGCCGAACTGTCTCAAAATCATGCTGACGGGGCAGGCAGATTTGGATGCGGTAGCAAATGCTATTAACTATGCTAAATTGTACCGATATATACCTAAACCTTGGCAATGTGATGACTTAAAATTAACGGTCACTGAGGCAATATATAGATATTTTCAAGATAAACAATTAGCTGAAAAACAAAGAGAACTGCAGGAAATGAATCAGGAGTTGGTAAAATTAAACCGCAAGCAGGCTATGCTGATTGCTAAACTCCATGAAAACGAAAGTCGCTTGACGCAATATTTAGAAGCTATGCCATTGGGCGTGTGTGTACTTGATGCAAACGGGCAATCTTTCTACGCTAACCAGAAAGCGCGGGATGTATTTGGCAAAGGCACTGTGCCACATATTAATTCAGAGCAAAAAGCAGCTATTTATCAATTCTATAAAACCGGGACTAATCAGAGATGCCCTGTGGAAGAATTGCCAATTATGCGGGCGCTTAGGGGCGAAAATGTGCGGACTGAGGGTGTAGAAATTCGTACAGCTAATAAGATTATTCCTGTAGAGAGTTGGGCAACTCCAATTTATGATTCTACAGGAGACATTTCCTATGCGATTATTGCTTTTAGTGACATAAGTGAACGCAAGGAAGCTGAAGCGGCGCTAATTCAAGCTGAAGAGAAGTATCGCGGGATATTTGAAAATGCTCTAGAAGGTATTTTTCAGACGACGACGGACGGACATTTTATCAGTGCGAATCCTGCTCTTGCGGAAATTTACGGCTACGATTCTGCGTCAGAATTGATAGAAAGTATTAATGATATTCAGCAGCAATTGTACGTGGAACCGAACCGCCGTCAAGAGTTTTTGGGGCTGATGAAACAGCACGGTACTCTGTGTGAGTTTGAGTCTCAGGTTTACTGTCGAGATGGCAGCATTATCTGGATTTCTGAGTATGCGCGCACAGTTTATGATGCTAACGGTGAAGTGCTTTACTATCAGGGTTTTGCTAAGGATATTAGTTTGCAAAGACAGGTAGAAGTGGAACGAATTAGGTTTACTAATGATTTAGAAAAAGCTTTGGCAGCCGAAGAAAAGTTAAATGAGGCACTGTCAGAAAACGAAAGCCGATTGACTCAATTCCTGGAAGCGATGCCAGTAGGAATATTTGTTGTGGATGGTAAGGGTAAACCTTTTTACATGAATTCTTGGGGCGAAAGGATACTCGCCCAAGGTTTAATTTTTGATGGGGGTACTGAGCAATTTCCTGAAGCTTATCATTTTTACGACGCTGGAACTAATCAATTGTATCCGAGGGATAGCCAACCCATTGTTCGGGCGTTGCGGGGAGAATTTGTGCGTATGGACGATCTAGAAGTTCATGGATCGGATCGGATTGTGCCGATCGAGGTTTGGGCGACTCCAATCTACGACGAACGGAAAAACATAGTTTACGCGATCGCGGCTTTTCAAGACATCACGGAACGTCTAGAGGTAGAAACCGAGCGCCGCCAATTCACAGACGAGTTGCAAAAAGCTTTAGCAGCAGAAGAAAAATTAACAGATGCTTACGGGCGGTTTGTGCCGCACCAATTTCTCCACTTTCTGGGATATGAAAGTATTCTGGAAGTCAAATTAGGCGATCAGGTACAGAAAGAAATGTCGGTGCTGTTTTCAGATATCCGCGATTTCACTTCTCTTTCGGAAAAAATGAATCCCGAAGAAAATTTTAAATTTATTAATGGTTATTTGTCCCGGATGGAACCGGCAATTACTGACAATTTTGGTTTTATTGACAAATACATTGGCGATGCGATTATGGCGCTGTTTGATGGCAGTGCGGACGATGCTGTGAAAGCTGGAATTGCAATGCTAGAAGAGCTTAACGAGTATAATATTAGTCGCAATCGACCCGATCGCCCGCCGCTGCAAATTGGCATTGGCATCAATACAGGTTCTTTGATGTTAGGCACGGTGGGCGGCCAAAGCCGGATGGACAGCACGGTAATTAGCGATGCGGTAAACTTAGCCTCCCGCGTGGAAACTTTAACGAAAGAGTATGAGGTTTCGATGTTAATTACTCACAATACTTTTATACAGTTAAACGAGTTTTATGATTTGAGGTTGATCGATCGCGTAGCAGTTAAAGGCAAATCGCGAATGGTAACACTTTATGAAGTATTTGCGGCAGATCCGCCAGAGTTACGACAGAAAAAGTTAGAGACAAAGACCATCTTTGAGCAAGCTTTGGTACTCTACAATAGTGACAAGTGTGGCGAAGCTATAAGATTGTTTTCGGCCTGCTTGGAAATCAACCCTAATGATAAGGTAGCTCAAATTTATATGCAGCGGTGTCTGAAAGGAGCGATCGCTCCTGCATAATACCATTTTAGAGTTGAGATTTAACAATTGGGAATGACTTATGCCATAAGGGTGGGAATTTTGCCTACAGTTGTATTCTTTTTGGAAACTGGAATAATCATGGTTTAGACAGGCAGGGAAACGCAAACTATGGTTTCTTGCTGCGGCAAACTTTCTATTTTAAATTCTCCGCCGTGCAATTCTACAAGGCGTTGAACAATAGCCAAGCCCAATCCCAAACCTGCTTGTTGGTAAAGTTTGCGATCGAACTGCCTGTAAGCTTCTAGCTGTGCAATCTGATCGTTAGTCATACCGCGGCCTTGGTCTTTGACAGACAGAATAAAAGTCTGATTTTCGACGAAAGTGCGTAATAAAACAGGCGTTCCTTCTAAAGAAAATTTGAAGGCATTGTCCAATAGTTCTTCAACAATTTTTGCGAGTCTGACAGAATCAATAGCAACCGACGAATCTTGCAAGTTTAATTGTAAATCGTCGGTTCTATTCGCGTGTTTTGCTTGCTGCCGCGCTTTTTGACTCAGCAAAGATTTTACACAGCTAAATTCGCTGTTTCGCATCTCCTTTAGCAGTTCGGGATTGGTGGCTGCTATCTCCAGTTCTGCATACAGCAAAAAGTTCTGAATCAGCCGATACAAGCGATGACCGGAAGTTTGAATTTGACCGATCATCTCTAAGATATCTGATTCCTCTAAGACCTGATATTCTGACAGAATTAGCTCAGAAAAGCCCAGAATTGCATTCAAAGGAGTCCGCAATTCGTGGGGCAGCGACATACTAATATTAGTGCGTAATTCGTCTAGCGTCTTTTGAGATTGTCGGCTAATTGTTTTTTGTTTTTCAAGTCTAATAGCAATGGCTTTTAGCAATTCTTGGGGCGTACAGGGCTTAGTAATGTAATCGTCAGCTCCCAGTTCCATGCCCGTGCGAATGTCAACTTTATCGGCTTTGGCTGTGAGGAAAATAAACGGAATTGTGGCAGTCAATGGTTCGGATCGCAAAGCTTTGATGACGCCGTGACCGTCTACTTCCGGCATCATCATGTCGCACAAAATTAAGTCGGGGATTTTTTCGATCGCCAATTTGATGCCGACTTGGCCGTTACTCGCTCCTATTCCTTCAAAATTCTCGGCTTCCAGCAACTCTAAAATATTCTCTCTAATCGCTTCTTCGTCTTCTATTACCAAAATCTTAGCCACGGTGCTAGCTCCTTTTTGTTAGTAGTTTGTTGGAAAAATTCTAGGTTCAGATACTTGATAAGTTTGTTTGTTAGGGGCTTAATTAATCGTTAAATCGCAGATATATATAGTTGATAATTCAGTTCTTATTGACAGGGATCGCAAATTAAAGGCAAGGTAATAGTGAAAGTTGTGCCTTTTCCTTCTTGACTCTCGATCGCAAGTTGGCCGCCGTGAAGTTCCACAGCCCTCTTCACAATTGCTAAACCGAGACCTGTTCCCGAAATAGTGCCGACATTTGGAGATCGGTAAAAAGTTTCTAATATCCGCTCTCGATCGGCTTGGGGAATGCCGATGCCCTGGTCTTGAACTTGGAACACAGCTTCGTTGTTTTGACAGTTGAGGTGCAAGGAAACTGTACTGCCGACGGGGGAATATTTGATGGCATTTGAGAGGACATTTCCCAAGATTTGCTGCAGCAGTTTTTCATCCATTTGAGCCTCGCAGTTGCCGCCTTCATATTGAAAGGCGATCGGGTGTTGGTTGCTGTCGTTGAGCTGCTGCTCTTCTACCAGTTGACGGCAAAATTTTTCGAGGTTTAAGGAAACCGGTTGAAACTGCAAGGTATTGGCTTCGATTTTGCCAATTACGAGGATATCTTCTAATAACTCTGTCATGCGTTTAATTGCTAATTGAATCCGCACAAAATGAGTAGATTTTTTATCTTGGGGCCACTGAGAACTGTAATCTTGCAGCAATCCAGCGGAAAATTGGATGGTTGTCAAAGGTGTGCGAAACTCGTGGGAAACCATTGTGACAAATTTAGCTCGCAGTTGTGAAAGTTCCTTTTCTCGTGCGAGGGCTTTGAGAATTTCCGCTTCTGCTCGTTTGCGATCGCTAATGTCACGGGCTTCCGCTATCAGCAGCAAAATTTGTCCTGTCTCATTTTTAACAGGTTTCAGTGAGAAATCAACTGTCATAATTTGGCCACTTTTGCCTAACAAGTCGATTTCGCTGCGGAAAAACTCGCCACGACTTGCTTTGCCGATCGCGCATTGCAATTGTTCGGAAACCTGTGGCGACTTACCCCAAACCGCCATTTCCCAAATCGGGCGGCCCACAATACCCTCCGATCGCAATCCGGCAAAATCGAGGGCTGTCTCGTTGACTTCCAGCACAATTCCTTCGGGAGTCAGCAGCTTGGTTAGCTGAAACGACGAGTCAAAAATCGCCCGAAAGCGGCGCTCGCTTTCCCGCAGCATTTGAAATGTTTGAGATCGTTCGATCGCGTAGCGGATCGTCCGCACTAATAATTGAGTAGTAATTTGACCTTTAACAATATAGTCTTGAGCTCCCAAGCGAACTGATTCGAGGGCGATCGCCTCATCGTCCAAGCCTGTCATTACCACCATTGGCACATCAGGAGCAACTTCTCGCAGGCGAGTTAGGGTTTCCAAACCGCGGCTGTCGGGCAAAGAAAGGTCGAGCAAAACTACATCAAAGGGTTGTTTACACAGTTGTGCGATCGCCTCATGCAGGAACTCAACAGACACCAGTTCCCACTCGACGCCCACAGATACTTCTAACAGTTCTGCAAGCAAATCAGCATCAGCCGGATTGTCTTCTACTAACAGAATCTTAATCCACATAGCTTAGACGTTTTTGACTATAAAAATTTTACTCTACCAATCTTAGGTTAAACTTTTTTGCTTTCCCTTACCATTTTCAACTTGAAAATTATTATTTGGGAACTGTCACCACCACCAGCCACCAATCCTCAATCCATCTCACCAGCTTAGCCACTTGACTAAAATCGATAGGCTTAGTGATGTAGCACCGGGCTGACAGGGCATAAGACTTGAGCATATCTTCATCGGCTGCTGAGGTTGTCATTCGATTTTAGATTTTAGATTTTAGATTTTAGATTGACTTGCGCGAGATAAATTGGGGGGACGCAAGGATTTTAGATTTTAGATTTGGGATTGATTCCACGGATAAATCTGGGGGCTTGTACCATCAAGAAATTCGCTTGTCATAATTACCACCGGAATCATTTTTAACTTGAGTGTTGAGTTGATTTATATCAATATTTTTAACCTTTTTTTTAGGCAAAATTAAGTTAATCAGAATTAAATTAGACCGAGAAGGCGAACCGAAAATCCTGCTTTATTCAATAAACTCTTGCTTGTACCATATTTTCTACTATTTGCAACTTGTTAAAAATTGGCTGGGCGCCAGCTTTTATAAACCCCATTCAGCCTCGCCGAGCAAATCATGCACCAGCAGAATTTCCATAGGTTAAAAATTTTTAGAGCATTCATAAGCAAAGCTTTTGTCCGTTTAATTTAGAGGAAGTTTGACGACTGCCAGCCAGAATTCCTCAATTAACCTGACTACTTTAGTAAATTCTACGAAGTCTACTGGTTTTGTTATGTAACAGTTGGCGTGGAGCGAGTAGGACTTAAAAATATCTTCGGGCGCTGCTGAAGTGCTGAGAATTACTACAGGAATTAATTTTAATTTGGGGTCGGTTTTAATTTCTTCTAGCACTTCAATACCGCTTTTTTTCGGCAGATGCAAATCGAGCAAAATCAAATCGGGACGGGGGACTCTGAGATAAGGTTCTTTGCGGCGCAAAAACTTGATTGCTTCGACTCCATCCTCCACAAAATGCAAGTTATTCAATATTTTACCCTGACTGAGGACTTCTATTGCCAAATCGGCATCGCTGGGAGAATCTTCAATCAGCAGAATCTCTATAGGTCTAACAGTGCTTCGATCGCTCATAACCGGCGTATCCCTTTGAGTATAAAAACAAAATTGAATTTTGAGGCTTCAGGTACTAATTATAGGAATAGTGAAGTAAAAAGTCGCTCCTTTTCCCTCCTGAGATTCCACCCAGATCCGACCGCCGTGGCGTTCAACAATGCGCTTGCACATCGCCAAACCTATGCCAGTACCGGAATATTGGCGGCGGGAATGCAGGCGCGCAAAAATGATAAAAATGCGATCGGCATACTGGGGATCGATGCCAATGCCGTTATCGCGGACACTGAACACCCATTCGCTCTCTTGCAGGCGAGCAGCGATATGAATCACCGGGATATCTTGGCGACAAAATTTGATGCTGTTGGCGACCAAATTTTGGAATAATTGCACCAGTTGAAATTCATCCGCCATCACGGTTGGCATCGCGTCGTAGGTGATTACAGCTTTTGTTTCGGCGATCGCAATTTGCAAATTGCACATAGTTTGCTTAACCACAGCGTTGCAGTCCGCCTGCTCAAACTCCTGACCCCTCGTTCCCAGGCGCGAATACGCCAACAAATCGTTAATTAACTGCTGCATTCTGGTGGCGCCATCGACAATATAATTAATATACTTATCTGCGCGATCGTCCAAATTTCCTTGATAGCGTTGGGCAAGCAATTGAGTGTAACTGGTAACGGCTCGGAGCGGTTCTTGCAAATCGTGGGAAGCCACATAAGCAAATTGTTCTAATTCCTCGTTGGAACGCTTCAAATCTTCTGTCAGTTGCAGCATTTGCTGCTCTGCTTCTTTGCGGCTTGTAATGTTGTAAACCAAGGCGCAACAAGACAGTAGATTACCCTCGGAGTCCATGACTGGACTGGTAGACATATCAGTCCAAATATCTTTACCGTCCTTGCTTTTAAATTTAAATTCGTGTTGTTCACCAATACCTTGCTTACGGCGCTCGACATTTTCAATAGCTTGTGGTTTTTCCCGTTCGTCCATAAAATCAAAAAGCGACCGCCCGAACATTTCTAATTCACTATAACCTAGCATTCGCGCCATTGCGTGGTTTACGTAAGTCGTGAGGCCATTTCTGTCAATTACCCAAATACCTTCTTCGGCTAATTCAACTATTTGCCTGTACTTGAATTCGCTTTCCAGCAAAGCAGTTTCAGTTAGTTTCCGCTCAGTGATATCTTTCATAAAACAGTGGTGACCGTTAAATATCCCTTGTGCGTCGCAAGCTTTTACCATCGTTAATTGCTTATAAAAAAATGAGCGATTTTTTCGGACTCCTCTAGCTTCAACTTCTACTTTGCCAGAAATTAGCATTTCCTGATAAGCTGAAATCATCATCTCAACATCGCCCGGATGTACGGTGCTCTGCCATTCCATGCCAAGCATTTGGTCCGGTTCGTAACCGCATTTATGAGCGTAAGCTCGGTTAACCTTCACGTAGCGCCCCTCAATATCCAGCCGCGAAATGCCTTCCACCGCATTTTGCATGGCACTGGTTAGGTCACGCAGCTCTTTTTCAGCTTGTTTGCGATCGCTAATATCCTGACCAATACCCAAAAAACCGTTAATATTTCCGCTACTATCAAATAAGGCAGTCACCGACAGCAGTACCGGAAACCGCGAACCATCTTTGCGAATATAAGTCCATTCATTTTCGTCCGCGATTTCCCGGCACGGCAAGGTAAATAATACTTGAATTCCCGGCTCTATTTTCACTCCCAATTCTTGAGAAAGAACTTCAGCTCTTTGAGCGACCTCCAGAGGCTCGTGAATTATTGCTATGGTGACTTTCCCCACTACTTCTTCTAGCGAATAACCTAAAAGTTGCTCTGCTGCCCGATTAAATGTTTTAATTGTACCGTCGGAATCGGTAGAAATAATTGTGTAGTTAGCGCTATTAAGAATAGCATTTTGCAGTTGCGTCAATTCCAACAAAGTGAGAGCAATTTTTTCGCGGTAAGCTATTTCTTTTTGCAATTGGTGGTTAGAAATTTCAATTTGAGCAGTGCGCTCAGCAACTCGATGCTCCAGAGTTTCATTGAGCAGTCGATTTTCCTCTTCTATCTGCTTGCGTTCTGTAATATCAGTAATAGTACAGACATAACTTTTAACCTCCCCATTTTCTCCGACTTGACCGACAGATTGACCGAATACCCAACTGATTTGAGGGTGATTAATGCCTTGAAAGCGGTACTCAGATTTAAACGGCAATTTCTCCTGCGCGGCGCTATACCATTCAGAAAAAACCCGATCGCGATCGTCTGGATGAATGCCTTGCAACCACCCTTTGCCCAAAGCTTCATCACAGGTAATTCCCGAAATTTGACACCAACGCTCGTTGACATACAAGCAGTCTCCTCCAGCATCTGCATAAAATATTCCCACCGGCGAAGCTTCAGTTAAAGTTTGATAGCGAGCTTCCGTTTCTCGGCGTTCAATTATTTCTTTTTGCAGTATTGAATCGATCATCCCTAATTGAGTTGGACTCAGGAGAGTTAATGCTTGGGGAACGAAAGGAATTAATGCAAAAGCGGTGTAACCAGAAATCGCGGCGGTAATAATTTTTAGAATGCCAGAAACCCAATAAACAGGATGCCAAAGCGTCCAAACTTCCATCACATGAGTAGTGCCGCCGGAGATAATAAAGGCTGCAAACAGCCAAAAGATATTGCGAAAGGGCAAGTCTTTTCGCTGAAAGATAAAATAATAAATTAGCGAGAGGGGTATTGAATAGTAAGCCAGGGCAATGATAGAGTCTGACACTATGTGGAGTGCTACTAGCTCTCGCTGCCAAAGGTAACAGTGACCGTGAGGAATATAATTTCCCGTGAATAACAGGTGATTTAAAAACTTCCAAATCATAAACGGAATGACAAATGGGGAAGGAGTAATTTAACGCAATAACTTATAACTTATCTTAACTCTCTGAAATATACAGTTCTGGAGGCACGGGAGGCTAAAAACCCGGTTTCTTCATAAAGGCCTCATTGCCAAACCGAATATTGTGGTAGAAACTGGTTTTTCTTCGGTAAGTCTTAATATAGCAATTCTCAATGATTCGCGAGCTGTAGCGAGCTCTAGGTTGGGTATAACTCATATGTTGCACCATTCTCAATCCTTTTATGAACAGGCTTTTCGGCCTGTTCCACAAGAGATGAATTTTCTTGTGGAACAGGCCGAAAAGCCTGTTCCTGACAATGGTGCAAGATGTGAGGTATAACGAAGTGAAACCCTATATGCCGATTTGAGATTTTAGGATTTTAGCTTTTCCTTCCTTCTTCCTTATCTTCTAAATAACTAAAGCCTTCTTCCATCCATCCGTTACATCTGTTACATCGGAAGAAAGCGAATCCGTTGCCCAACTTCCTTCTGCTATAAAAAATGGGGCGAGCCCGAAGCCCGCCCCACCAAAAATTATGCTGCTGCTATTAGCCCAACAGCGCCTGAGCCTTAGCTACCACATTATCAACGGTGTAGCCAAACTTTTCTAAAGCAACGGGACCCGGTGCAGAAGCGCCGAATCTGTCGATGCTGATGCTGTCGCCTTCGGAACCCAAATAACGTCCCCAGCCGAAGCTACAAGCTGCTTCAACGGCCAATCGCTTAGTAACAGCTTTCGGCAGTACAGATTCGCGGTAAGCGGCATCTTGTAAGTCGAACAATTCCCAGCAAGGCATCGAAACTACGCGCACTTTATTACCTGCGGCGCGCAATTTTTCAGCGGCATCAACGCAGAGGTAGGTTTCGCCGCCGGTGCCGATTAAAATGATGTCGGGAGTGCCGCCGTCGTCAGACAAAATGTAAGCGCCTTTGGCTGTTCCTTCGATCGAACTTCCGGCCAAGTTGGGCAGATTTTGGCGCGACAAAGCCATTAAAGTTGGGCGAGTGCGGCTTTCAACGGCCACTTTGTAAGCGCCGGATGTTTCATTACCATCCGCAGGGCGCATTACCAACAAATCGGGAATTACTCGCAGAGAAGCGATGGTTTCCACGGGTTGGTGAGTTGGGCCGTCTTCGCCCAAGGCTACGGAGTCGTGAGTCATTACGTAAATAACTCCAGCTTCCGAGAGTGCAGAGAGGCGAATTGCTCCCCGCATATAGTCAGCAAATACCAAGAAAGTGGCGCAGTAAGGAATTAAACCGCCGTGCAGTACCATACCGTTGGCGATCGCACCCATGGCGTGTTCCCGCACACCAAAGCGCAGGTTACGTCCTTCGTACTGACCTTTTTGGAAGTCTTTTTCACCCTTGAGCAAAGTCATGTTAGAAGATGCCAAGTCAGCGGAACCGCCGATCAGTTCAGGTAACACACCTGCCAAAGCATTCAAACATTTTCCAGAATGATTCCGAGTCGAATCGGCTTTATCTTCTGCCTTGTATGTCGGCAAAACTTTATCCCAACCTTCAGGAAGTTTGCCGGCAACGCTGCGCTCATATTCTGCTGCTTCTGCAGGATATGCTGCTTTATAAGCATCAAAAGCTTTCTGCCATTCTTGCTCAGATTGAGCACCGCGATCGACTGCTTTGCGGAAGTGTGACAAAGCATCATCAGGAATCTCAAACGGTGCGTGTTCCCACTTCAAGAAATCACGAGTTGCTTTCACTTCATCGGTACCCAAAGCAGCACCGTGAGAACTGTAAGAATTGCGCTTGTTAGGAGAACCGTAACCAATGATGGTGCGGACTTTAATCATGGACGGTTTGTCCGTGACTTTTTTGGCTTCTTCAATAGCTTTGTGAACTGCTTCTAGGTTAGTATCTTCGTCTAGAGCGGTATTGTCTACTGTAATAACGTGCCAATTGTAAGCTTCAAAACGCTTGCCCACATCTTCAGTAAAGGCCAAGCTGGTGTCGCCTTCAATAGAAATGTGATTGTCATCGTACAAGGCAATTAATTTGCCGAGTCCGAGGTGTCCGGCCAAAGAACAAGCTTCGCCAGAAATGCCTTCCATGTGGCAGCCGTCACCCATGATGACATAGGTGTAGTGGTCAACAATTTTATGGTCGGGCTTGTTAAACTTAGCAGCGAGGTGAGCTTCTGCCATTGCCAAACCGACGGCATTAGCAATTCCTTGTCCGAGGGGGCCTGTGGTAACTTCTACGCCTTCGGTGACGAAGTTTTCGGGGTGTCCGGGGGTTTTGGATTCCCACTGACGAAATTGCTTGATGTCGTCGAGGGTGACGCTATCGTAGCCGGTCAAGTACATGAGGGCGTACTGTAGCATACAGCCGTGGCCAGCGGAGAGGACGAAGCGATCGCGATTAAACCACTTGGGGTTTTTGGGGTTGAACCGCATGAACCGATCCCACAGCACGAAGGCCATAGGGGCAGCGCCCATCGGCAGTCCCGGGTGTCCTGATTTTGCTTTTTCTACCGCATCGATGGCCAAAAAGCGGATAGAGTTGATGCAGAGTTCTTCGAGTGATTGGGTTGCAACAGCCATAATTCTGGTTTTTATATGTTAAGAGAGAGTGTGTGTGGTCGATTCTGACAGAGGTGCGATGAGCCGAGTTCGATCGCTCGCGTTTCTGCTGTTCAGTTTCTGTGGAACTGCCGTGAGGCTGCACTACATATCATCTCACCTGTTGCGATCGACAGACAACTTAATTTTTTAATGTTTCGGTCGCTTTGTGCAGTTGATTGTAAATTGTTATAAGGAATACCCTGAAAACCCCGTGACTTCAGTCCGGGGATGAAAGGGCGTTACAGGATTTATCCTGCCTGCTCTCTTTACCCCAGTCCTGAATCTAAAATCTCATCTTTTCAATTCAAAAAACTTTCGTGAAAAGTTTTGGACACGACGGGACAGTATGGTAAACTGAAACAGTCACGGTTAAACTCCCTTGCCGTCGTGAAACGGGACATGAGACACACTTTTAGGCATAAACTGGGGGACAAAGTGCGACGAAAACACTATAAACAGTCGAAACCGAAAATGTAGGTTTCAATCCAGCAAACACAAACTTTTTTACGCTCGAATTGTTAAGTAGGGTAGGGCATACCCGAACTCTAGGGAAATATCCTAGTACGCTTTTGGAGATAGATCCGCTGGGATGTTTCTGAGTTAGGCTCGTCAATTGGTGGTATCCCCACGGTTGAAAGGTTTAAGAATTGCCGCAAGGACAGAACATTTTAAGGTCAGTCGCTGAATTAAGAATCCCCTCGGCTTCAGCCAGGGGAGTGTCAAGATAGAGTTTGGTGTTTCTGACATCTTGCAGCTTTGTCACGAACAGGCAAGATGCCTGTTCCACAAAGAGTGAATTTTCTTGTGGGGCGTTGATTTGAGCAACGCTCGATCGCACGATCGCCAGAATAGTGCAAGATGTCAGATATTTGTAATTTTAATCAGGCAATAACTAATGACTCTCAGTGAAGCCGAAGTCCGCAGTCAAAAAGTAGACGAACTGCGATCGCAAGGCATAGAACCGTATCCCAGTGAATCCTACGCGCGATCGCACACAGCCAAGCAAGTTCGCGAAATATTTAGTCAGCCGGGAAAAGAACTCGAAAACGGACAAAGTGACCCCGAAGAAATTTCCCTGCGATTAGCAGGCCGCATCACTTCCAAGCGAGACAGCGGCAAAATTGGTTTCATCGATTTAAAAGACGCCACAGACAAAATTCAACTCAAAATCGAGAAAGCAATCGTCACCGGCGAAGTCGGTTTGAGCTTTGAACAAATTAAAAAATTGCTTGATGTCGGCGATTTTGTCGGCGTCGAAGGTATCGGCTGCCGCACCCCCAGGGGAGAACTTTCTATTTTAGTGAGGGAATTAAAGCTTTTATCAAAAGCTACCATTCAATTTCCCGATGCTTATTATGGAATTAACGACCCCGAAGTTTGCCGCCGTCACCGCGAAATGGATTTGGCAAGCAACCAAGATGCGCTCAACCGTTTTATGCTGCGTAGTCGCATCGTCCAAAGCATCCGTTCCTATCTCTGGCAAGCCAATTTTTACGAAATAGAAACGCCAACACTGCAAGCTATTTACGGCGGTGCTGCTGCTAAGCCCTTCATCACTCACCACAATGCTTTGGAAGTGGATTTGTATTTGCGAGTGGCTCCAGAATTATTCTTAAAAAGAGCAATTTGCGGCGGTTTCGAGCGAGTATTTGAACTAGGAAAAGCCTTTAGAAATGAGGGCATTGACAGCACCCACAATCCAGAGTTTACCTCTTTAGAAGTTTACCAAGCTTATGCTGATGTTTTCGACATTTTAGGAGTTGTCGAAGACGTGATGTGTTTCGCAGCGGCGGCGGTATTTGGGGATGTCAAGGAAATTGAAAATCAGGGGGAAACGATTAGTTTAGAACGCAAGTTCGACTACAGCGAAAAATATCCCGGTTTCAGTGGCAAACACTGGCAAGTGAAAACGATGGTAGAAGCTGTCAGAGACGAGTTTGGGCTGGATTTTGACAGTTTGGACTTGGAAAGTGCGATCGACTCTGCAACCAAGCTAGAATTGCACCTGTCTAAGTTAGAACAACAGAGTTTAGGGTACGTGCTGTATGCAGTTTTTGACAAATTAGTTGTTCCCAAACTAATTCAACCTACATTCATCATCGACTATCCTGTTGAAGTCAGTCCCTTAGCAAAAGGACATCGCAGCAAGCCGGGATTTGTAGAACGTTTCGAGCTGTTTATTAACGGTACAGAATACTCTAACGGCTTCTCAGAATTGAACGATCCGAAAGAGCAAAGAAAGCGGTTTGAGGAACAGTTAGCGCAGAAAAATGCGGGCGATGACGAAGCGCATCCAATGGATGAAGACTTTATTCAAGCGCTATCTTTGGGAATGCCTAACTGTGCCGGAATGGGTATCGGCGTAGACAGATTAGTCATGCTTTTAACTAATACTCAAAGTATCCGAGATGCCGTCATGTTCCCGACAATGCGGCCGGTCAAAGATTGATTCGTAATGTTTTGTAGGGGCGGGTTTTACCAACAATATCTAACTCAAACAAACAGTCTCTATAAACCCGCCCCCACCCACAAATAACCTACATCAACCTTGACTTCGATCAAATACGAAAAATGTGCATTGCGATTTACCGTTGGGTGGGGGCGGGTTTATTTGTATCGTCAATTATTGGCTAATATTGTTGGTGAAACCCGCCCCTACAATTCTACGGAAAATGTGCATTTTGATGGCTGGTTGGGTGGGGGCGGGTTTATATAGATTGTCAATTATTGACAGGTATTTTGGGTGAACCCGCCCCTACAAGCATCAGTTTCAAGAATCTAAGATCACCGCATAAACGAACCGACAACACCGTTCATATCTTCAGCCAAAGGATTTCCCAAAGCCTTAAACTTCCACTCGCCGCCTTCTCGATAAACTTCTCCCATCAACATATTTAATTTTCCTTCATAAGATGGGTCATTTGACAAGCGATAGCGAGCTATTTCTTTCCCGGCGGCATCTACAGCTCTCACGAAAGCATTTTCTACCAGGCCAAAGTGCTGTTTTCTCGCTTTTCCATCGTAAATATTTACGCCCAAAATAATTTTGTGATATTCTGCTGGCAAAGAACTCAGTTTCACCACTATTTGTTCGTCGTCTCCCTCTCCCTCGCCCGTGAGATTGTCGCCTGAGTGAACAACTGTTTTGTCCTTTGACTCCAAATGAGAGTAATAAATTACATCCTCTTTGTAGTTCTTTATTTTGCCATTTTCTCCCAACAGCATAGCGTAGGAATCTAAGTCAAAATTTGCACCGCTGCTTCGGCCGAAAAGACCTTTTTTAGTTTGTGCCACATCCCAGCCCAAACCCATTGTCAGTCTGGACAAGTCGTATTCGCTTTTGCTGAGAACTATTGATTGTCCTTTTGTTAAGTTGATAGCCATAGTTTTGTGATTTTGTAAGGTTTATGGTGAAGTTGAATGATTGCCCTAAGCTAGCATTTTGTTTGTCGGCAAAAGCTGTTTCTAGGGTAAGAGATTTTTGATTCGTGCTGATTTTACCCAATGCGGATATTCTGCAGTCAACAAATCGTATAATTCCTCATCGGCAATATGCTCCGGGTCTTCTAAACTGAAGAAATCGGCGTTGTCTAGGTAGCGATCGCCCATTTGGTCAAGCTGCTCTAAAAAGCTAAAATCGCTCGCTACGGCTCTTGCTAACCACCCGCGCACTCCCTTACTTTTGACATCTTTCTGCGACTTACCGATCGCCATAAACTGCCAAAATATCGGCTCGTGGGACGACCATTGTAGCTGCTGCTTGGTTTCCGATTCGTCGGCTGTTTCTCCATCAGTTACAAACATGACGTAGACAGGTCGATCGGCTTTAATAGCTGCGTAGCGCCTGCTACCGCGACCGTCTGGAAAATAGAAGTTTCTAATTTCCTTGATTACTTTACCGTAGTAAGTACCTCCTTCTAAAGGATACTGTTGGAGTATATGGTGGATGAAGTTTGAGAAATTGTCGATCGACATTTCACCGGGATTGTGGGGGTTGACTCCAAACAGAAATATGTCGATAGCAGCGTTGTCATCAAACCGACATCCCAAAGCCAAAATCTTCTCTGCCAAACGCTGAATCTTTCCTGAACTGTATAGCGAAGACATGGAACCAGAAATATCGAGGCAAAGCGCTACTTGAGCATCGTGATTGGTGAGATTTGCCTTTTTTAGCGAGATATCTGCTTTCTTAGCGAGATTGAAAATGTGCGGCGCTTTCTCCTGAAGCTTTTTGTCTAATGCTATAGCTTTCTGACTTTTGTTGCTATCTTCAATAACTGGTAATCTAGGCAGTTCTACTGTACGTTGTGCAGGTTTTTCTGGCTGTTGAATCTCTGAATGATACTTGTCAACAAAACTCTGCAACCCTGCTTTATATCCTTGTCCTACAGCCTGAAATCTCCAAGCTGCATCTTTTTTATACAACCGTCCAAATTCGACTGCTGTTTCTTCAGAAAAAGCTTCTGTTAAATCATACCGCGCTAGTTCGCTGTCGGTTTCGCGATCGTACAATCGGATAAAAGCATTTCTGATTTGGCTAAAATTTTGATGTTTAGCTTGTGCGTCATGAATCGTGACCACAAAAACCATTTCCTCAACAGCAGCCGTTACTTTTTCCAAGTCTACATCAATTGTCTCGTCATCCCCTTGAGTTTGACCAGTTTGATTATCTCCCGAATGGGCGATCGCTCCGTCCGGCGACTGCGAGTTATTGTAAAATACAAAGTATCTTTCATCGGGAATCTTGCCGTCAGAACCTAACGCAAAAACCGAGGCATCGATATCGCAGCTTTGCTGGTTTGAGTCTGAAAAATTTAGTTCAGTTGCTATTTCCCATCCCAGGGCGATCGCAACTTTTGTTAAACTTGGAGATGTTTTAGAAAGATTAAATCTTTCGCCCTTCTTTAATTGAATTCCCATCTGGTTTGTCACCTCATGAGTCTGGCTTAAAATCGAGGGAAATATTCCTGCTTCCGAATTTCCCCTCGATTTATTTAGTTAGGAGCGATCGACCTTTTATCCGGCATACTTATCTACAAAGCTTTGCAAGCCGGAATTGTAGCCTTCTCCTACAGCTTGAAACCTCCACTCGCCGTCTTTCTTGTAAAGTCTGCCAAACTCTACCGCTGTCTCCCTAGAAAAATCCTCGTCCAAATCGTACTTCGTTACTTCTGTGTTAGTAGTAGTGTCGTAAATCCTGATAAAAGCATTCCGCACTTGACCGAAGTTTTGCCTTCTCAATTCTGCTTCGTGGATAGTTACCACAAACACAATTTCTTGCACCGCCGGATCGACTTTGGTTAAATCGACTGTAACGGTTTCATCATCGCCAAATCCTTCTCCGGTTCTGCTATCTCCCAGATGTATTACAGAAGTGTCCGGCGACTCCTTGTTGTTGTAGAAAACAAAGTATTTTTCGCCGGGAATTTTGCCAGTAGCCCCCAACATAAACACGGAAGCATCTAAGTCAAACGCTGCGCCGGTGTCTGTAGCATTGGTATCCCATCCCAAACCAATCCCGGCATTTTTTAGCCCCGGTGCTTCTTTAGAGAGATTGATTCTCCCGCCTTTTTCTAAGTTGATAGACATTTGCTCTCCTGTTTGCAACATCTCTGATATTACTGCTAACAATTATACCAACTGTCAGAGCAGCTTGACAAATTGCTTTTGGTACTCGTCCTCGGTCAATCGATTTTAGATTTTAGATTTTGGATTTGGGATTTTGGATTGGAGAATTGCTCCCGTATGGTCAGAGCAGCTTGACAAATTGCTGCTGGTACTCATCCTCAGTCATCAGTTCGTGGGTATTTTCCACCCTGTCTAAAAACACGATTCCATCTAAATGGTCGTGTTCGTGTTGAAAAATTCGGGCCACAAAGTCTGTCAATTCTTGTCGGTGGAGTTTGCCGTCTCTACTGGTGTATTCTATCTCGATCGCCCTACTTCTCGGCACCAATCCCCGAATCCCCGGAATGCTCAAACAGCCTTCCCAGTCTTTGACTGTCTCTGTTGATGCAGCCACAATCCGGGGATTAATCATCGCTGTGGGATCCATGTGGGGTGCTTGGGGATACCGCAGGTTGGGGCGAGATGCGACGATGAACAGGCGATCGGACTGAGCCGCTTGAGGGGCGGCAATCCCCACTCCGTTTGCCTGCTGTACTGTAAATATTAAGCTGTCAATCAACTCTTGAATGCGATCGTCTTTAATATTCTCGACAACTTGCGACGGGTGGCGCAATACGGGATTTCCTAATTGAGAAATTTGTAAGAGTTCTGCCATAGTTATTGGTTAGTCGTTATTGGTTAGTCGTTAACTACTGACAAATTACCATTTCCTTCTTCCTTCTTCCTCCTTCCTTCTTCCTTCTTCCTTCTTCCTTCTTCCTTCTTCCTTCTTATCCAACTTTTTGAACCGGCAAACTCCCCGGTTTAACAGTCAAATTAACTATTTGTCCGTTACGGTTAATTTCCATTTGCAACAGACCGCCAACCTTAGCATTTTGCACGAACTCCTGAACAGCTTCCGACTGAATAATCGGCTGATTATTAATCTTTTGAATCACATCTCCAGCCCGCAAACCTGCCGCCGCAGCGGGAGAATTAGGAACAACACTAACAATAGCCACACCCCGATCGACTGCAACTCGCAGGCTGCTGGTAGCATTGCTGTTAATTTGCTGCTTAACCTCTGGATTCAGCGTCGCCATTTCAATGCCTAAATAAGCGTGTTCGACTTTCCCCGTCGTAATCAGTTCCTTCGCCACCTGTTGGGCCGCCTGAATGGGAATCGCAAACCCCAATCCTTGAGCACCTTGAATAATCGCCGTATTCATGCCAATAACTTCGCCCGAAGCATTCAGCAGCGGGCCGCCAGAATTCCCCGGATTAATCGCAGCGTCTGTTTGAATAAAACCGACCCGCTTGTCGGGCACGCCCACATCTGAGCTCGATCGCCCCGTAGCGCTAATAATCCCCGCAGTTACGGAATTGTCCAAACCCAAAGGATTGCCGATCGCGATCGCCCATTCCCCAGGCAACAGCTTATCCGAATTGCCGATCGTCACCACAGGTACATTATTCGCCTCAATCTTCACCACAGCCACATCCGTCACCTTATCCGCCCCCAACACCCGCCCCTGAAAGCTGCGGCCGTCCCTGAGAGTTACATTTACCGTATCGGCTCCCTCTACAACGTGAGCGTTAGTGAGAATCAGGCCGTCGGCCCCGATGACAAAACCCGAACCAGTGCCCCGTTCGATCCCGCCCCGGCCACCCGAATTCGGTTCTATCCCAAAAAAATCTTCCGGCGACAGCCCTCTATTTCCCGGTTTCACCAGGCGCGAAGCATCGATCCGAACCACTGCCGGGCCAACTTTTGCCACCGCAGCCACAATAAAATTCACATTAGCCGCGTCCCCCGACAAGGGAACCGGCGGCAAGACTTTCCTAGCTTGATCCTTTGTATTAGGAGGCAGTTGCAATTTCGGTTCTAGCGCCCTTTGTCCAGAATCGCCAGAATTTGCACGAAATTGAGAAACCGTCAGACGATCGCCCAACATGGCGGCCCCGGCTCCCGTTACCAGCAGCAATATGTAAATTGCCGGTTGCTTCCAAAATTTGCCAGTAGAACTCTTCATTGCCATGTTTTAAGGCTTTCCTGCCAAATCTAAATATTTGCTGAGCAGCTCCCCGATAGCTGGCGCAGGACTGCAGAGCCGCCAAATTTGTGGGCGATGGCGTCGGGCCCTTGCCCGTGCTACGGCAGACTCCCTTAAACTTTAGCATCTGAGGACTAAACTCTCTAGACTGTAGAATTAATATCTTGAATGCCGATCGGCAGAGGTGAGCAGTGGACATTCCCCTCGAAAGTCTGTGGAATCAGATACTTGAACGTCTCCAGGTACAACTGAGCAGACCTAGCTTTGAGACGTGGATCAAAACTGCCAGGGCAGAACAACTCGAAAATAACTGTTTGATCGTCAGCGCCCCCAACCCCTTTGCTCGCAATTGGTTGCAAAAATATTACAGAGAAATCCTTGCCGATGCAGTCGCAGAAATTCTCGGCTATCCCGTAGACATTTACTTGACAATTGCCGGGGGAAACGAAACAGACGGCAGCAGCGACTCGGCCATAATTTGGCCCTCCCCCATCGCGGATGTCCCGGAAAGCCACTCGCTTCACCCCCCCAAACCCGCCAATTTAAACCCCAAATACCTATTTTCCCGCTTTGTCGTCGGTTCCAACAACCGCATGGCCCACGCAGCCTCCCTCGCGGTAGCTGAGTCTCCCGGCCGAGAATTCAATCCCCTATTTTTGTGCGGTGGCGTTGGTTTGGGCAAAACTCATTTGATGCAGGCGATCGGTCATTATCGCTTGGAAATTGACCCCAACGCCAAGATTTTTTACGTTTCTACTGAGAAATTTACTAACGATTTAATCGCCGCCATTCGCAAAGACAGTATGCAAACTTTCCGCGACCATTATCGGGCTGCCGATGTTTTATTAATAGATGATATCCAATTTATTGAAGGTAAAGAATATACTCAAGAAGAATTTTTCCACACTTTTAATACTCTGCACGAAGCCGGGAACCAAGTAGTTTTAGCTTCTGACCGTCCGCCGCAGCAAATCCCCCGCCTGCAAGAGCGTTTGTGTTCCCGATTTTCCATGGGATTAATTGCCGACATTCAATTGCCAGACTTGGAAACTCGGATGGCAATTTTGCAGAAAAAAGCTGAGTATGAAAATATGCGCCTGCCGCGAGATGTGATTGAATACATTGCTTCTAGTTACACTTCCAACGTTCGGGAATTGGAAGGTGCTTTGATTCGGGCGGTAGCATATCTTTCAATTACTGGTTTGCCGATGACTGTGGAAAATATCGCCCCGGTTTTGAATCCGCAAACTGAAAGTGTAGAGGCAACGCCAGATGCAGTAATTGCAGTTGTGGCTGAGGAGTTTGATGTTTCTGTTGAAGATTTGAAAGGCAGTTCCCGGCGGCGAGAAATTAGTCTTGCCCGTCAAATAGGGATGTATTTAATTCGGCAGCATACTGGTTTGAGTTTGCCGAAAGTTGGCGAAGTGTTCGGTGGCAAAGACCACACGACTGTGCTTTACAGTTGCGAAAAAATTGCTCAGTTGCGGAACACTGACCCGAATTTGGCTCAAACTTTGCGTCAGTTGAGCGATCGAATTAATGTTGTCAGCCGCAAAACTTGAGAACAAGTAAGTTGTCAGTTGTCGGTTGTCAGTTGTCCGTTGTCAGTTGTCATCACTCAACGCCGTCAACAGTTAACAGTCAACAGTCAACAGTCAACAGTCAACAATTCCCATTCCCAATTCCCAATTCCCCATAATAGACAATCTTGCCTGTGGAAAAACCTGTGGAAAAGTTGCCCTCGGTTTGTGGAAAACTTTACTCGATCGCCCGAAACAGCTTTTGCACAAAAATGGGCGGGCGATCGACCGCACCAGCTTTTCCACAAGTTTTCCACAGGTATTTATTACCTATAAGTGACGCCCCGCAAGCAGTTAGCTTTTTTTTCCACAGTTTCCACAGGGCGATCGGTACAAAAATAATTCAATAAATTAAAAAAATAGGCGAGCCCTTCGCACCCTACACAGATAGTTCACGACGCGCGCTGACTTCAGAAACCGGGTTTCTTGGAAGATTTCTCGTTTTTACAGACAAAATTTTGCGTAGAAACCGGGAATAAGCGCCCAGCCTTAAGCCCTGACAGAGAAAAACCGACCCGCCGGCTTTCTGTGATACCATTTGTTTCTGTTTCAAATCCGGTTAATTAACCTTCGTACCATGAAATTGGTTTGCACCCAAAGTGACCTCAACGCCAACCTCTCGTTGGTAAGTCGGGCCGTTCCCTCCCGCCCGACACATCCGGTACTCGCCAACGTGCTCTTAGTAGCGGATGAGGAAAATCAGCGGGTTAGCTTGACAGCTTTCGATCTCAGTTTGGGCATTCGTACCAGCTTCGCAGCAGAAGTAACAGGCGGCGGCAGTTTTACCATACCCGCTAAATTGCTTAACGATATTGTTTCGAGACTCCCAGATGGAGAAATTACTTTAGAAGACGAAGCGGGGGACACCGTAGCATATCTCACTTGCAGTTCTGGCAGCTACCAAGTTAGAGGCATGGGCCCAGAAGAATTCCCAGAATTGCCCGCAATCGAAGCCGGAACAATCCTCAAATTGCCGCCGGAAGCCTTGATAGAAGGACTCAAAGGAACTTTATTTGCGACAAGCCCCGACGAGGCAAAACAGGTACTTGCAGGCGTGCATTTAAAGGTATTACAAGATTGCTTGGAATTTGCAGCTACAGACGGCCACAGATTGGCAGTAGTTCAAACTGCCAATGAAAAAGCTGAAGGCGAAGAAACCCAAGAAGAATTTGAGGTGACAGTCCCCGCTAAAGCATTGCGGGAAGTAGAAAGAATGCTGGTGATGCGGCAGTGGACTGAACCTGTAACCCTGCATTTTGAACACGGTCAAGTAGTGTTTGAATGGGCAGACCAGCGGCTGACCACTCGCACCTTGGAAGGGCAATATCCCGCATACCGGCAGTTGATTCCGCCGTCTTTTGAGCGGCAAATTACCTTAGAAAGGCGATCGTTCTTAGCAGCAGTTGAAAGAATAGCAGTTTTTGCCGACCAAAAAAACAATATTCTCAAATGCAGCATCGACGAGGAGAATCAGGAAATTACTTTGTCTGTAGATGCTAAAGATGTCGGCTGTGGCAAAGAGTCAATGCCCGCACAGATTTCGGGAGATAGCATCGATATTGCTTTCAACGTGAAATACTTAATTGACATTTTGAAAACTGCTCAATCCCCAGAAATTCAACTGCAATTAAACGGTGCTTTAGCCCCCGTAATTTTCCAGCCTTTGGGCGGAGTCAATGCTACATTCTTGGTAATGCCCGTGCAGCTTCGAGCGTAACGGATTGGTAGGGGCGGGTTTTACAAACAATCTCCGCCTAAAATTGCTCCTCTAATAAACCCGCCCCCGCTTGGGCGGTAAATCGATATCGACAAGTCGCCCAGGCATTCAAATCCATGGCAACAAAATTTCAAATTCAGTACCTGTACCGGGCGTAGAATGCAAATTTAACTTGCCTTTATGCTTTTCCGTAACAATTTGATGGGTAATTGCCAACCCCAAACCGGTACCTTTCCCCGCCGGTTTAGTGGTGAAAAATGTCTCAAAAATCCGCCGCTGAATTTCGGGCGGAATTCCCGGCCCGTTATCGGCAATTCGGATGGCTATCCAAGCGTTATTTTGATTTTTTTCCGCAGATTCTGGGCATAAGTCGCCGTTTTGGCTGGCGGATAATAGCTGTTTGGCATTTGGTCTATCGCCCCTAACATAATTTTGAATTAATTCCGAATTCACACAGTCTCCGTCACAACTTTCTATTACCTCGGTTTCAATAGTAATCGCAGGCATAAATTCTTTTTCTGCTTTTACCTCTTCCAAAGCGTCGATCGCATTACTGATGATATTCATAAATACCTGGCTCAACTGACCCGAGTAACATTTTACCAAAGGCAAATCCCCATAGTTTTTAACTACTTTAAATCCGTACTTCAGACGATTTTTCATAATTAGCAGCGTACTGTCAATACATTCGTGAATGTTAGCTTGCTTCAAGTGGGCTTCGTCCATGTGAGAAAAAGTGTGCAGGCTGGTGACGAGTTCGGTCAGCCTCTGCGATGAAACTTTCATACTTTTGAGAATTTCCACCCAATCTTCTTGCAAAAAATCAAATTCTATGTGTTTTTTGAGTTTGTCAATTTTTTCGCTGTCACCCACAATCTCTTCGTAAGCCGACAGCAACTCCATGATGTCTTTCGAGTAGTTGGACAAAAACCCGATATTTCCGCTAATGCAGGTGACGGGATTTCTAATTTCGTGGGCAACTCCAGCTACCATCTGTCCCAAACTCGCTAGTTTTTCGGTTTGAATTAATTGAGATTGAGTTTGCTGCCTCAGCAATTTTGTTGCTAGTTCGTGAATGTTGGATTGGGCTACTAACAGTTCGTGCACATCTAGCAAACTATAAGTTTGAGGCGACACTTGAACCACAATCGGTTCGTAAAGCAGTTCTTTCGATCGCAACAGCGACTTCCTGGCTGCATCCACGATTAAAGTATTGCTGGGAAAAATTAAACTCTCAGTTTCGGCAAAGCGGTACAAAGCCCTCACCGGTCGCTTTAAAAATAATTCTCGCCCAAAAGGACGGCTGATAAATTCTAAAAATCTCCGCCGGGAAATCATACCGGCAAATTCACCTTGATGGGTCACAATGACTCCCGGTAACAGCGGATTAGCTTCTAACATCTGAGAAATTCGTATTCCCCAATCCGTAGCTTCTACCTGAAAATCGTAAAGCGACAATTCTTGGAGAGTAGAGTCTAAACAAAGTTCTCCTAGGTCAGCCTCGGAGAGGGGTTGGACTGGTCTTTCTACGCAGGAGGTATTCAACATAAATTTATCAGCACGCTTTTTTTGGGGTTCTATTTGCCAGACATTAAGCTACCAAAGGTCAGCAGGTGAGTTGCTGAGTGCTTTGACAGACATCCCTCTGGCCAACTGCATTTTAAATTACACAAAAAACTGACTGTACCAAGGAAAATTTTACCACTTAAAGTATTAGGCAAGATTGAGGATCACCGAGATCAATGCGCCCTTGTAATTATACCTAACTTTATTTTATACTGACTTGAGCGGTATTAACGCTTGTTTCTACTATTTAACTATTCATTAATCTTAGGTGGTCATCTTAACCTTGTGTTAATAAAATATTAGGCTGAGAAATATAAGTGATTGATAATAGAAGAAAATCGGAATTGCCCGATCGCCAACACGATGCAGCCCGTCAGCAGACAATTTAAAAGCAGAAACTCGGGGGGTGACGCCCCGGAATTTTAGCTGGCAATCGCGATGGCGGGACGCCCCGCAAGCTAAGGCATTTGAGGTGATTTCATCCCATATCCCCGATCCGGTACTCGCAACCCCCCGTAACGCTCAGCCAGCGACACACCTGCCAGTGTGTCCCCTATAGGTTTGTCGTGAAAACTAAAGTCATCGCTACAAACCAATTTTATTGCGATCGTTATATAAAACAGTTAGCCTCGCCCGCCATCTGTAAAATCGGCCTTGGCATTTGTTCTAAACTCAATTATTTTTACCCGCAATATCTATCAAATCGGCGACGGTTCGCAGAGTCAATTATTGATGACCTGTACGAGGCGGATACGAATAAAAAATCAGTCAAACCCACAGTTTTAACCAGTCCAAATCATTCAAAGTATCAGCATTGATTAAATTAGAATTTCTACAAATTCCCCAAAAAAACACAAAAAAAAATTAACTCGAGCTTAACTTAGTGCTATGCTTTGGTATGATCTACAAGGAGTTCTACCAAAGACGTATAGCTAAATAGCAATCTACCAGTAGGTGATCGATGCAACCCGCCCTGACAAATCAGTTAAATAATGCTTTCACCCTGTTTCTCAGCTTGTTAGTAGAAGCAATACCTTTTCTGCTGCTCGGAGTTTTATTTTCAGGTTTGCTGCTGGGGTTTGTAGACGAACGCAAACTCGTATCGCGCATCCCGCGAAACCCGCTGCTGGCGGCTTTGATGGGCAGTTCGATCGGCTTTTTGTTTCCCGTGTGCGAGTGCGGTAACGTGCCCGTAGCCCGCAGGTTACTGATGCAGGGAGTACCCGCACCAGCAGCGATCGGCTTTTTGCTGGCGGCCCCCACCATCAACCCCGTGGTAATTTGGGCTACTTGGACGGCATTTCGGGATCAGCCAGAAATTGTAGTTTTTCGGGTGGTATTTTCTCTGTCTATAGCCACAATTATCGGCTGGGTGTTCAGCGCCCAAAAAGACTTGCGGCCTCTGCTGCAACCCTCTGTAGCCCGTGCGATTCCTCTGCCAAAACCAGAGTTTTCCGAAAAAGAACTCGTCCAAGCTAACACTCCGCTGCTGTTGCAGTCGGGAACATTTATGCTCGGTCAGCCGGGGGGGGTGGTGCCGATCGAATCTTTGCTACAAGACAACTGGAAGCCATTACAAACAGGCAAAACAGAAAAAACCTCGAAACTTTCCTCAATGTTCCACCCCGTTTCTAAAGAGCGTCTGCGCCTGCTTTTAGATACTATGGTACAGGAGTTGCGCGAATTAGGAGGAGTGTTGGTAATCGGAAGTGCGATCGCAGCCATCATTCAAGTTGGCGCCCCCCGCGAACTAATTCTCAACCTCGGCCAAGGCCCCGTTTCCTCGATTCTAGCCATGCTGCTATTAGCGGCAGTCGTATCGATTTGTTCTACAGTAGATGCCTTTTTTGCCCTGTCTTTTGCTTCCACATTTACCAGCGGTTCGCTGTTAGCATTTCTCGTTTTCGGCCCGATGATTGACCTCAAAGGTATCGGTTTAATGCTGTCAATTTTCAAAGGTAGAGCCGTAGTTTACTTAATTGTATTAGCAGCTCAGTTAACCTTTTTAATGACCCTTTCTATTAACTTGCATTTAGGTTAATAAACTAGCTCAAACAGACAACTCATACGATGATTTTCGATGGGCTATTTTCAATTACCTTGCTCCCCGACACAGAAGTCACCGATATACGGATAGTTTTTTTTCTTTTCCTTCTACCCTCTTCCTTCCCAGTCACTCTTAAAAAATGAATTTAAAAAAAATTAGCCCCTGGCTGGATGCCCTAGCTATCTTAGCCTGGGGAATATTGCTCCTCAAATATTGGATCACGGGCAAATTAAGCATTCTCATTCACCCCAATTACTTTGGCTTGACTCTAGCAGGAGGAATCGGCTTAATAGTTATTGGCGGTTTAAAAACTTGGGAACTCTTAAAACTCGATCGCACCACAAAGCAATCGCGGACATCAACAGCAAATAACTCTCTCAGAATCACAGAAGTTGAACACGTTACTTTGTTTCCCCCCAGTATCGGCAGCACCTTAATGTTGAGCGTCGCATTAATAGGTTTACTAATAACGCCACGCACATTTACCAGCCAGACAGCTTTAGAACGGGGCCTCACCGAAGCCCTGCCCATCACCAGACTGCAACCCCAAGAATTTCGCAATACTACCAAACCAGAAAATCGATCGCTCGTCGAATGGGTGCGGCTGTTAAATTTCAACCCCGAACCGGATACATACAGAGGTCAAAAAGTCAAAGTTCAAGGATTTGTAATTCACCCCCCCAACATAGCCGAACAATATATGTGGCTCGGGCGTTTTATCATTACCTGCTGCGCGGCAGACGCCTATCCGATCGGGTTGCCTGTAAAATTACCGATCGGTCAAAGCCGCGCCGCCTTTGCCCCAGACAGTTGGCTAGAAATAGAAGGAGAAACGATCGTAGAAGAACTGCAAGGCAAGCGCAAATTAACCATTCAAGCATCCTCCCTCAAACCAATTCCTGAACCAAAAAACCCTTATGATTATTAGATGTGGAATAAGTATCAGATTAAATTTTACCTTGATTGCGAGATCGACAGTCCAGAACCGTCCTGCGTATACAAATTAAGATACTGTACAGTCAGCGATCAAACTTGCAAAAGCATCCTGTAGTAGTTGCCAAAAGTAAATTCAGCAACTACACTCGTCATTAGTAAATAAATTCTGAGTATATGTCAGCAGAAAAAAAATTAGCTATCAAAGGTGCGGCCTGGACGATCGCCAGCTATGGAATCAGTCAAATTATCCGATTTGGCAGCAACTTAATCCTGACGCGTCTGCTTTTGCCCGAACTATTTGGTCTGGTAGGTCTAACCTACGTTTTCATCATAGGGATCAACTTATTTTCAGACATAGGTCTAGGCCCAAGCATCATCCAGAATAAGCGCGGGGAAGATCCTCAATTTCTCAACACCGCTTGGACACTGCAAGTCATTCGCAGCTTTTTCGTTTGGATTTGTTTGATTATAATTACCCAGCCTGTTGCGAGTTTTTATGGAGATGCCCGTCTGGAGTGGTTGATTCCAGTAATAGGTATAAATTCCTTAATAGGAGGCTTTAAATCCACTGCCACATCCAGCCTAGAACGCAAAATGGCAGTGAAGAAAGTAGTAATTTTTGAGTTAGGCCAACAGATTTTTTCTACTACAGTAATGATTGTCTGGGCCTGGTTCGATCGCAGCGTCTGGGCGATCGTTGCAGGCGGCTTGAGTGGAGCTTTAATAGAGTTAGTATGGAGCCATTTTTTGATTCCCGGCAAGTCAAACCGCTTTGCTTGGGATAAAGAAGCAGTTAAAGAAATATTTTCTTATGGGAAATGGATATTTCTGTCTACGGCTTTGTATTTCTTGTGTTCTCAAGCCGATAGACTCATCCTGGGGAAAATATTTACTTTAACAACGTTGGGCATTTACGGCATCGCTTTTACTCTCGGCGATATGCCGCGCCAAGTCATCATCGCCATTAGCGGCAGGGTGATTTTTCCCTCGATTTCTATGCTGGCAGAGTTGCCACGGGAGGAGTTGCGCGCGAAGATACTTAAGAACCGCAAGTTAATTCTAATACCATTAGCCGTAGGTTTAGCAATTTTTGTGAGCTTCGGAGATCAGTTAATTTTAACACTGTATCGGAAAGAGTATGAGGCGGCATCTTGGATGATGCCTATCTTGGCTTTAGGTATCTGGCACACCACCCTCTACAATCTGATGGGTTCTTGTCTGTTAGCCGTAGGAAAGTCTCAGTACCAAGCTATGGGAAATCTGCTGACTTTTGTGAATCTATGTATAAGTATACCGCTGGGATATCACTTAAAAGGTAATTTAGGTGCCGTGATTGCTGTAGCTCTCGGCGACCTTCCTACCTACGCAGTAACTAACTACGGTTTGTGGAAAGAAGGACTAACTTGTTTTTGGCAGGATATTCAATTAACAGCACTGTTTGTAGGGGTGCTGGCAAGTCTACTTTGGTGTAGAGTCGCTTTTGGTTTGGGTCTGCCGATCGATAAAATATCACCGATGGATTTAATCCCCATCAATCAACTGTTTCAGTAAACAAACCTGTTGAAACTGCAGCGTGTCCCACCTAATTAATATCTTAAGTTTCATTCAGTCCTGGAGGCACCACAAGTTTCAAAAACTAGGTTTGTTACGGGAAATAACTCGTTGCAGCCATTTACTGTGGTAAAAAAATGGCTGGGTGAGTGTTAGGAATGGGCCCATAAGTGTAAAATTTAATAGGGAAAATTTGGTAGTTAATTTTCAGCAGAAAGTAGGAGAGAAAGATTGGTGAGTATTTTTAAGAAAAAAATTAATCCTTCACCCTTCGCTATTGGGCCATTCAAACAGCCGATCGACCGCACGGCGATCGTCCTCATGCTAGTGCTGAGCTTCTTAATCGGGCTGCTGCTGCTGAGCGGCGATCGCACAGCACCCAGAGTGCGAGAATTTACCTGGGAAAACAAACAAATCGGCGCCGAAGATACCGGCTTTATCCTCACATTCTTTCGGCCGATGAACCAGCCCACCGTCGAGGAAAACTTAAAGCTAGAACCCCCCCTCCCCGGTAAATTTAGTTGGGCTGGAAGGCGCATGGCTTACACCCTCAAAGATCCAGCACCCTACGGCGTTACCTACACATTAAAACTCGCCGGAGCAACCGATAAATATTTTGGAGAAAAAAACCAAAATAAAGGAACGCTAATGCAACCGTTTAGCAGTTCCTTTCGCAGTCGCGATCGAGCTTTTGCTTACATCGGTGTCCAAGGCGAAACAGAAAGCAGATTAATGCTAGTCAATCTCACCAGCAGCGACTCGAAACCAATACCGCTGACTCCCAAAGATTTAGTTGTCACCGATTTTAAACCATATCCCGACAGCGATCGCATTTTATTCTCCGCCACAGATCGATCGATCGCCCGTACTCGCGGCACCCTCAATCAAGAACTCTTCACAGTCACCACCGGCCTCAACCCCCAATCAGGCTCAGGAAATCAACCAAAATACCCAGCCGGTAGAATCGACAAAATCTTAGACTCCAAAGATTACCAAAACCTCAAATTCGACCTCTCAGCCGACGGAAAAATCATAGTTGTCCAGCGCGTCAACCGCCGCAATCCCGGCGATTTCAGTCCTTGGATTGTGGAAGAAAAAGTGCCGCCCAGACCATTGGAAAATGAACAAGGCGGAGATTTTATGATTCGCCCCGATAGCATATCGATGGTAATATCTCAAAAACAAGGATTAGCGATCGTCCCCCTCAAACCCGAAGCAGATCCAGTCGAATTTTTGCCAAAATACGAACAAGTATTGGGCATGGCCCGCGACAACTCCGCCGCCGCCTATGTTAAATACAACAGCGATTTTACTCGATCGCTTTTCATCTTAGATAACCAAGGTGTAGAACAAGAAATATTGCGTATTCCCGGCAGCATTATGGCCGTTTATTTCGACCCCCGCAAAAACGAAGACAACCAAGTTCAGCGTCTCTACTGTTTGTTAGCCCAACGCCTCAAAACAGAAAGCTACAAAGAACAGCCTTTCATCGCCACCATCGACCTCAAAAAAGAGGGTACTCGTTTGGTAGGAACCATCAAACCGCTGCTGATTTTGCCCAACCAATTAGATACCCAAATCAGTTTATCTCCCGACGGACTGGCATTAATTTTCGACCAATCAGTCACAGCAGCAACTCCCTCAGCAGCAGACAGTCCCCGCAACGATAGTGGACAGTCGATCGCCACCAGCCGCCTCTGGCTGCTACCCTTAGTAGAAAGACCTGCAGACGGTTCTCCCGCCAAAGTACAGCCAGAAGAACTTCCCTTTGCCGGCTATCACCCCCGCTGGCTACCATAAACCAATTTTAGATTTTAGATTTTAGATTTTAGATTTTAGATTGACCGATATTGGTAAATATCGATAGGGTAAGGTGCACGCCTAAACACCAAGCGTTGAAATGTGCTCGGTATACATCCTACTTTTACTAAATCCATTTGAGATTAGAGATTAGAGATGGAGTTGATACTATGCGATACTGGTAAATACGACAAATTTTGACACCTAAAATCTAAAATCTAAAATCTAAAATCATTATGACTCCCGAAGAAATTAGCAATACCCTTAAAGACTTATTTGGTGAGAGTGTTGAGATGCCTGCTGCCACTTCTTGGCAAGTAGAAACCCCCAATTTTCGCCTGTTAGTCCTCCTTTCAGAAGACGGGAGTTGGCTGCGGATTTTGCTGCCGATCGCCGATGCCCAGGAAGCTCAACCATTTCTTGATAAACTGCTAGAAGCTAACTTTGACACCACCCTGGAAACTCGCTACGCCTTACATCAAAACGTTTTGTGGGGAGTATTTCAGCACAGCCCGGCCACACTCGCGGCCGCCGATTTCTCGGCCGCCGTCGCCAGACTGCTGGCTTTGCAAGAGAGAGGTTTGTCTGACTTTTTCGACGGTTTGATAGAAAGCCGCATCCGTCAAATCATCAAAGCTGCGAAGATGCAGGGACAGTCTGTGGAAACTACCCTTCAGACTTTAGACCGTTTCTACGCAGAGGGATTGATGGGTGAAATGGAACTAGGCCGAGAGTCTCGCGAAAACACTCTCGCCGCTTGGCGGTATCAGCTAGAACGCCTCTGGCCGGAGGTGGAACCCTAAGACGATTGCAGATTGCAGATTGCAGATTGCAGATTGCAAAAAACTGATGACTATTGAGGTTCGGAAGTTGCCTAAAGTTGCATTTCTTTGTAGTGGTATAGGAACTGGGGCCGACGGTTAGGATGTTCTTAATTCCACAAACCCTTGCGGAACATTGCTTCTTCCTTCTCTCCTAGGGAATGAGAATTAAATAACTTCCACTCTTGAAAGTGGGATGGGCGTCCCGCCCGTCCAAAAAAGACGGGCGGGACGCCCATCCCACAATAACAATTAAAATTGTAAGTTATTTAATTCGCGATCCGAGATAACTAAAGCCTTCTATCCGTTACATTCGGTTACATCTCACATCTTGCAGCAATATCAATAAGAGGATTTTTCGTGGGGTCAGGCGGGTTTATAGAACCTATTTGCAAGCTTTAAGGCTGTTGGCGAGCCCGCCCCTAGGGCTAATTGAGAATGGTGCAAGATATCAGTTACATCTCACATCTTGCACCATTCTCGCTTAACAGGCTTTCGGGCCTGTTCTGTCAAAGAGTGAATTTTCTTGTGGAACAGGCCGAAAAGCCTGTTCATAAAAAGCTTGTTGAAAATGGTGCAACATCTCAGTTACATCCGAAGAAAGCGAATCCGTTGCCGAACTTCCTTTGGCCTGGGCCCTAGTCTTGACAGTTGCAGCCTCAAGCCCCTTGGACGATGGCTAATCCGGGCCCTCGAACCCTTGAAGGATGCCCGTATATTCACTGATAACCCGATCGCAGTTCTCCAATTCCCTTCGACCACTGGAAAAATGGTATAATTTATCACAATAATTAGTTATAAATATTAAAAATTTTCCGAAAACACCCGATCGCAGGTATATCATGGTAAAAAGTTTAAAGCGCCTACTCCGTAAGTTCCACAAAAGCTTCGATCGTTTAATATTGACTTAGAAACAAAATCTTTAGCAGATAATGCTACTGCGATCGGGTTTTCCCATCGGGTGCTGTTGTAATTTGACAAATTAGCAACTACCCGCTACCAATTACCCGTTATGAATTAATAGCAACTTAAGTTGTTCATGAATACAATTTTTAACAGGGGTTTCATCTATGTTTGCTGTGCGTGAGACTAGCTCGGAGTTATCAGTGTTGCATATACCTGAAATTTGTACTTGGAACATCTCCTTAGAATCAACTCTCCTAGACCTGCCACTTTACAACTGCCAAATTGAATTAACTCAACAGGCAAAAGAAGTAGCCCAGGCTTTTGAACAAAATTCCATGCTTCCCGGCGTAATTTTGACAGATGGGGGTAATTTTGTCGGCATAATATCGAGGCGTCTATTTTTTGAAAAAGTTAACTGCCGCTACGGAGTAGAAATGTTTTTCAAGCGACCAATAGAGGTGCTGTACAAGTTGGCCAGGCCAGAGGAACTCATACTTCCCGCCAGTAAATTAATAGTAGAAGCAGCCCAGGAATGTCTTTACAGATCAGCCGAATTAATTTACGAACCCGTAGTAGTGGAAATAGCGCCTCAGACCTACAAGCTGTTAGACTTACACCAATTAATGGTCGCTCAATCAAGAATTCACGAATTAACAAATAAGTTACTCCACAAACAAACCCAAGCCAAACTCATCCAAACAGAAAAAATGGCGAGTTTGGGCAGGATTGTAGCAGAAGTAGCCCACGAAATCAGAAATCCGCTGAACTGTATTTGGGGAAATTTAACTTTTCTGCTGTCCTATTTTGAAAACTTGCTACAGCTAATGTCGGTTTATGAAGAAGAATATTCGGCACCCTGTCCCCGAATTGATGCCCTTAAAAAAGAAATTGAATTTGATTTTTTACAAGAAGATTTGCCGATCACCTTAGAAGGGATGGAGTTGGGAGCCTCGCAATTGCTAAAAATAGTTAACGGGCTGCACCACTTCTCTCACATGGACGAGGCAAAACCAGCCGAGACAGACATTCACGAATGCGTGGAGATGACGCTGTTAATTTTGAAAAACCGCTTTAAAAACAGCATAGAAGTGGTTAAAAATTACGGCGAACTGCCGCTAGTTAGCGGCTACTCCGGACAGTTGAGTCAGGTGTTTTTGAATTTGTTAGTTAATGCTCTAGACGCCCTGACAGAGTACGCAGCCGATCGAGAAATACACACCCCGTGCGGGGACAACTGGCAGCCCCAAATCGAAATTACCACTAAAGTTATAGAAACCGAACTCGGCAAGCGGGTGGCAATTTGCATTGCCGATAACGGGCCCGGCATTGCCCCAGAAAATCACCAGCAGATATTTGACACCTTTTTTACCACTAAACCAGCAGGCAAAGGCAGCGGTATGGGGCTGGCTATCTGCCATCAAATCGTCACAGAAAAGCACGGTGGCCAACTCAAATTGCGATCGCAACCAGGAAAGAATACTGAATTTGAAATTCTCCTGCCTATAGTTGGCACAACATGATCAACTCCAGAATATTCTCGGTTGTTCGCTCAGAAAAGTGAAATGATAGGGTAGCTTAGTAGTAGGTTCTCATTTCAATTTCCCAGCGTTTCGGCAACTAAAAGTTCCAGTGGCAAATAAATTCAGTTCCAAACTCCTTGGCCCTTCACTCTCCGAAGGCAGCCATCAAGACCTTTCCCTAGAGTCTACACTCTGGGATTTGCCCCTGTATGACTTTCAGGTTAAATCGAGCTGCTTAGCCGTGGCAGTTGCCGAAATGTTTGAACAGTATCCCCTAGTGCCGGGGGTCGTCTTGATGGAAGCAGGAGAGTTTGCTGGCATGATATCCCGCAGGCAACTGCTGGAATATTTGCTCAAACCCCAAGGCCCAGAGCTATTTTTGCACCTGCCACTAAAAGTTCTCTACAGTTACGCTCGCGTCGAAATATTATTGGTGGCAGAGAGTACAACCATTTTGGCAGCAGCCCCACAAGCTCTGCGTCGATCGCCCGAATTGCAGGCAGAACCGATCGTCGTCCAAATAGACTCCCAATCTTACCGACTCTTAGACCCTAACGCACTAAACATCGCCTACTGGCAAATTCGTGGCATCGAAACTCAAGTCCGCTACGAAAGAGCCCAAACTCAAATGATTCAAAGCGAAAAAATGGCTAGTTTAGGGCGTTTAGTCAACGGAGTAGCCCACGAAATTTTAGATCCCGTAGGCTTTATCTGGGGGAATTTAACCTACGTCAGCGACTACAGCAAAAACTTGATGGAATTGCTCTCAGTTTACGACGCATACTGTACCGATCCCCCGCCGGAAATAGCACGGCTCAAAGAAGAGATCGACTATGACTTTTTGCAAAACGATTTTCTCCGAACTGTGGCTAGCATCAAATCAGGTGCAGAACGTTTGAGCAAGTTGGCAACCAGTTTGCAAAACTTCTGCCACATCGACGATATTTATCCCAAACCCACCGACTTGCACGCCAATATAGACAGCATACTTTTGCTGCTCAAAAGTCGTTTGACTAGGGAAATCCAAGTAGTGAAAAACTACGGCTACCTTCCACCAGTGCCGTGCTATGCAGGACAGCTAAACCAAGTATTTATGAATATATTGACCAATGCTATTCATACATTAATTAATGAAGCAGTCGGTCAAGAATTGGCGAAAGAGTTTAAAGGTGGAGGACTCAGAGACGCCGATCGCCAGCCTAAAATTGAAATCACAACTCAAGTCTGCTGTCCCGAACCTGCGCCGGATTTAGATAAACTTCATGTTCGCTGGGTTTCGATTTGCATAGCCGATAACGGGCCAGGAATGTCACCTAGCAAGTACAAAAAAATCATAGAATCATTCTCTACGGAAAAACGCGCCCTCAAAGAAACCAGTTTAGCCGTTAGCTATCAAATAGTGACGGGCAAACACGGCGGTGCATTCAGAATGCGATCGGAATTAGGCAGAGGCACTGAATTTGAAATTTTGTTACCGTTAGCTTAAAGAAGTCAGTAGTCAGTAGTCAGTAGTCAGTAGTCAGTAGTCAGTAGTCAATAGTTATTGGTTATTAATTATTATGAAAAATACTGCTACATATAAATTAGAGGCAATCTTCTGTAGGCAAACGGCAATGCCCATTAGTGTCAACTTAACGTCAAACCTAGTACCGGTCTACTCTTTGACGATTATAACTCGATCCCCCCTAGCCCCCCTTAAGAAGGGGGGAACAAGATTCTTCTCAAAGTCCCCCTTCTTAAGGGGGATTTAGGGGGATCTAGACTTTGCCTAAAACCAACATTTATCAGGGGTTTCAGGTTTAAGTTGTCACCAACGGGCAATGCTGTGTCCCTACCTGAAAACTGCTGTAACAGTCAACAGTCAACAGTCAACCATTCTCTAATTGACTGCCGCACATTTTACAAAATCTAGCATTAGCATCGTGTACAGACCAACCGCAACCTTTACAAACAGCTTCTCCGTGATTAGCACTTTTAACTAAGTGTTTAATCAAGTCCCCCAATTGCCAAGGAATCAGAGCAATTCCCGTCAAAATCATCAAAATAGTCAGAAAACGACCGGATTCCGAAATCGGAGTAACATCGCCAAATCCCACAGTCGTCATGGTGACAACCGAGAAATAAACAGCATCCAAAAAAGTTCCAAAACTTTCGGGATTTGCCGGATGTTCGACTTGATAAATCAAACCAGAATAAACAAAAATTATTGCCAGCAAAGTAAACAAAATCCGAGCAAAAATCACCCCATCTTCGCTGCTGATGCGAAAAATAGAAATTTTCAAGTCCAGAAAACGGATGAGTCGGAGAATTCTAAACCAGCGGAAAATGCGGATAAAACTGACGTTGACAAATCCCAGTAAAAATGGTAATATTGCCAGCAAGTCAATAATTGAAAAAAAACTAAAAATAAATTTAACTCGATTTTCGGCACACCATAGTCGCAATAAATACTCAAACACAAAAAAAACTAAAAGCGCTGTATCGAGAGTTTGCAAATTAATTCTGACAGTTTCCGAAATCGGGTAAGTTTCGGCGATGAAGCTGGTCGAAGATAGGAGAATTAGTCCGGTAAGAGTTAAATTGACGGTTCTGCCAATTGGGGTTTCGATGTCTTCGAGATAAAATCCAATTTGCGATCGGGTTAACATAGATGAGAGAATTAATACCATTTATGAGGTAAGGGAATTATCGCATATGAGTATCGAATTAACTAAGGGTGAAAGGTTCAATCTTTCTAAAGAAAGTCCTAATTTCAGTAAAATTGCGATCGCCCTGGGTTGGCAAGTCAGCCAGACAGCACAAAACTGCGACATTGACGCATCTGTTTTTATGTTAGGGGCGGACGGTCGGATTCCTGATGAAAAGTATTTTGTATTTTACAACAATCTGACCTCCCCCGACGGTGCGGTGAGGCATTCAGGAGACAGCGCGACTGGCCAAATAGACGGAGATGATGAGACGGTTTATGTGGATTTGAGTAAAATCAATTCGGCGATTCAGGAAATAGTGTTTGTGGTGACTCTTCACGAGGGACAGGAAAAAAATCAAAGTTTTAGTCAAGTTGAAAATGCTTTTATCCGGCTTTACAATTCAGAGAATCTTAGCGAATTGGTTCGGTACAATTTAAATCAGATATTTTCCCAAGAGACGGCTTTAGAATTTGGACGCTTGTACAAGAAGAATGGCGAATGGAGATTTCAGGCGGTAGGACAGGGATATAATGCTGGGTTGCAAAGTTTTGTAGATAAGTATTACGTTGAGAATGCGGTTGAGAAAAGCTCGAATGCTGGTGAGAAGCTTGATGATGCTGAGGTTGTGAGGCGGTTTAGCGATCGGGTCGATCGGTTATTGCGCGAAGAGGCGATCGAGGAGACAGCGATTCCAGCATCTAGCGAAGCGGTAGAACAGGCTGCTGCTACTCCTGTGAATGCAGATACTGCGGAATCTGAGGAAGAGGCAAAAATAGATGATTCTGCACTAGAAAATCTGGAACCAGCTATCAGTGCTGAGGAATTTTGGCAACGGTATGAAGACGGAGAACGCGACTTTACAGGGATTAACCTAACGGGAGTAAATCTAAGTGGGAAAACTCTCGACTCTAATGTCAGTCTCAGTCAAGCAAACCTGAGCAGTGCAAATCTAGCAAGTGCCAAATTGACTGGGGTAAATTTGATTGGAGCTAACTTGCAAGGCGCTAATTTAAACTCAACAAACTTGCAAAGCGCTGATTTGATTGAAGCTAACTTGAGTGGGGCTAACTTAACCAATACAATCTTGTATTACGCAAGACTAATTCAGGCAAATTTGAGTCAAGCTAACTTAAGCGAAGCAAAGTTAGATAGCGCAAACCTGACTACAGCAAACCTCAGTAGCGCTAACTTAACTCAGGCAAGTCTAGGTAGTGCTAACCTGACAGGAGCCGATTTAAGTCAATCGAAGGTAACTAAAGTCAACCTTAGTTGTGCCAACCTTAGTGGTGTTAACTTAACAGGGGTAAGTTTGATTGGAGTAAACCTTCAACAAGTTAACCTTAGTGGCATGAATTTGAGTGGGGTAAATTTGACTGGCACAAATCTAAGTTATGCAAACCTTAGTGGCGTTAACTTGAGTGGTGTTAAGTTAAGTGGGGCAAATTTGAGTGCCACTAACTTGGATGGTGCTAACCTCACAGGGGTAAATTTGATTGGGGTAAACTTACAGAGCGTTAATCTAAGCGGGCAAAACTTGAGTGGCTTTAATCTGTCTGGGGCTAACCTATATGGAGCAAACTTGAGTGGAGCAGACTTAACTTCTGCGGACTTGCGCGGAGCAAATTTGAGCTGTGCAAACTTAGAGAAAACTAACCTGAAGGAAGCTAAACTGGTTGGAGCAAATCTGGAAACGGCAAAACTCGCAGGTGCAATTATGCCAGATGGCACAATTCACGAATGAATTAATCTTTGTAGTAACGAATTGAGTCTTTAGAAATGGCAGGAGTAGGGCGTGTTTTCTTGACCCGGAGATCCCCCCTAGCCCCCCTTAAAAAAGGGGGGAACCGGAAGCACTCAAAGTCCCCCTTCTTAAGGGGGATTTAGGGGGATCCAGACTTTGATAGAAGTGACATTTATTATGGGTGTCAGTCTTAAATTGATACCAATAGTGGGGTGTGCATCGCTTTAGAAATAAAGTATGATGAGTGTGAAATGTCAAATACATAAATTTTCGATGAATAAATCTGACACGGAAATTATAGAATCTACCCTCAGATGGATGACCGAGTTTGTCGAGTTACCGCATCCAGTTTTCAGCGATTTACCGATTTGTCCCTTCGCTAAAAAGGCACGCTTGGCTAATCAAATTTTATTCAAAATCGAGCGGTTTTCAGCGCTGACTGAGTTCGATCGCGATTCTGCCATAATGAAATCCATTTATGAATTTTACAATTCGGAATTTGAAATAATGGTAGTAATTAATCCCGAAAAAACTGCAATTAGTGCGCCAGAAACTAAAGAATTGATAGACAAATTGAATAATCAGATTTCAGAGTTGGGCTTGCTGGCTTTTCACATCCATCCCGAAGAAGATTTTAATATTGACGGGCTTCATACTCGGAGGATGCCCTATCCGGGCTTCACTGTTCAAGTAAATTCTAAGCTGAAGCCAGCTTCCGATTCTTTAGAGAAAACTGAATATTACAAAAATTGGACGCCCGAACAACTAAAAGATTTCGGGATTCCGAGAAATTGACGATCGCCCACCCTCCCTTTCTCCCTGTCTTGCTTCGCGCCCTTGGCTACTTTCATCGCTTCAATCCTCCATGAGTTTGATGAGAGTTGTAAAAATACGATCGCACTCTGAAGAAGCCTTGCGAACCTTGTCAACATCCAACATTTCTAACAGCTTGGAAGCGTGCTGTATCTTTTGATATTCGCCTTTCGATTTTGTGTCGCGGCTAGCTGCTTTCAGACTTCGTTCTAACAAATCCTTTTCAATCGTCTCTACATTGATCTTTTTAGGAATCGCATTTTCTTTAAATCCCTGCCCGTAAAATCTTTTTAAAGTATCAATATCCGCCATGAACCAAGCTTCCATCGCTTGAACCATGAGATAGCAATGAGTGTCATCAACCCCAGGCGAATCCCCGTTATCCCTCGACTTCAAATGCTCCCAAGGCGACTGCTTTACAACAGGTGCTTCTGAGTCAACCAGAAGGATGACAAACGCATCTGGGTGATCTGCCAAAGCATTCTTGAAATCCCTAAAAGCATTATTCCGGGAACCGCAAAGAGTGATAGTCCACTTGATTTTCTTGCTTTGAACAACCTGCACAATTTCTTTGAAAAAACTGCTAAATCCTTGTCGGAGCAATGCCTTTGTATTCTTGCCCTCGCCGCCGCCTTCGATGTAAATGCGAATTTCTTTTACCATCGGTTGCCCCCGATTTCTCCCATCCGCCAAAGGTCTCCCAAAGTGTAATTCTCAAGCCATTTTTTCAGTCGTTCGGGATCGAGACGGTTCAGGTGACTTCCTTTATCATCCCGATCGCATATTAACACTGACTCAGGACTCAGAGCGGACACTAAAGCATCGGAATGAGTTGTCACAATCAATTGTGTGCGCTGTGACGCTTCGATCAACATTTCAGCAACAGCAGGCAGAATGTCGGGATGCAAGCCAATCTCCGGTTCTTCAATACAAATAAGTGGCGGGGGAGTTGGATCGAGGAGTAAAGCTATCAAGAATAAATAACGCAGCGTACCGTCTGATAAACGAGTTGCGGGAATTGGCTGAATTAATCCTGTTTCGCGGATGAATATCTGGACAGTACCGCCATAAATCTTGATACTCAGTTCTTCGGCTGCATCGTAGAACAGTTGTAATTTTTCAATAATCAGCCTACTTCCTAATTGATACTGTAAGTTATTTAAAACCAGTCCTAAGTTGCCACCATCTTCTAGGAGGGGATGTTCTGGCAAGTCAGTTTGCTGAGCTTTTCTAGATACTGCATCTCTCCCTGTCTGCCAGTTACGATATAAACCAATGTCGGCAAATTTATTTCCCAGATATGATAGTTCGGGATATAGTTCTGGATCTTTTCTTTGAGATAAGATAGATTGATCGGGAATGATATCTTCTCGCCGCAGATTCCGCAGCTTTCTTGTTTGCGGCTCGTTGTCCTCTATAACATTGATAACAGGGCGACCCCGATCGCTATAACGGTAGTAAAAAAATGGATGGCTTTCAGAACTATGGCGCGGTGCCCTATCTTCTATAGCTTCGTCCACTACTTCAAGTCTCTGACCGACTGCGGTAAAACTAATCTGATAGCGCAGTGGCATCGTTCGTTCTGGGTAATCTAAAATAGCCTCAATTTTTGCTGTGGGAATACCTTTTTCACCTTTCCACAGAAACTCGCTGATACCACCTCCTTGACGAATCGGAGCAAGTAAGTCGGTAGTTGTTGCTTTCAACACTCCCATCGCTTCAATGAAGTTAGATTTGCCGGAGGCGTTAGTACCGATCAATACATTCAGGGGTTGCAGTTCAATTTTTTCCCCTTCACTTCCATAGGAAAGGAAGTTTTGCAGTTGCAGGGAGTGAATAAATCTCTTGCCTTCCACCTTGTCCTCCTATGCCAATTCTGAACTATTATACTTTACGAATGCTTTCGTTTTTAGTCTTGAATTAAGTAGGTTTCAAAACTACCGATTCCAAGTCTTTGCCTTGAAGTCTGAGGGGGAGTGAGATATGCCGATCGATCGCACAACAGGCGACCTACTCTCCTGCAAAGGTCTGTGACCCATTACAATTAATTCAGCAAAAAATCTTTACACATAAGAACTCATGCAGCTTAAGTCAACAACCCGCCATATTCGCATATACACCGCCATCCTCGAAGATAACGAACTCGTACCCAGCAATGACCTTTTGACGCTCGACATTGACCCAGATAACGAACTTAACTGGAATGATGAGTCTGTCAAACAGGTATATGCCAAATTTGACCAACTCGTAGACGCTTACGAGGGCGAAGATTTGACCGAGTACAACCTCCGCCGCATCGGTTCGGAGTTGGAACACTTGGTACGATCGTTCTTACAAAAAGGCCAAATCAGCTACAACCTCAACAGCCGCGCTGTCAACTACAGCATGGGCTTGCCTCAAGTTGATGCCAAAATTCACCTGTAAGGGCGATCCTCTTCGAGGGCTTCGCTAACGGGCGATCGGCATTTATGTCAACTTAAGATTGAAACCCATAATAAATGTCGCTTGTAGCTGAGTTTCGATCCCCCCTACTCCTCTTAATCACGGGAGTACCGCAGGGCGGTTTCATTTTCTTGTAGGGGCCGTGCTACCCCTACTCCCCGTGCCGGCCCTTTTGGTCTGACTGCCGATCGATGGTTGGTGGCGGGGGTAGGCACGGGGGCACTACCCCTACAAAAACCTCGTTTTTGGTGAGAATGAAACCGCCCTGGGAGTACGGGGGGTTTAAAGCTGAAAATCTGCTTTTATTCTTCTTCCTGCTTGTTTCTGACTCCTGACTCCTGACTCCCGGCTTCTTCCTTCTTCTGACTTCGATCGGACTTCTCCCCCGCCTCCCCAGCATCAACCGGAGAATTGGGAACGCGATCGCGTTCCAAAAACTGTTTAACTGCAAGTTGGCGGTTGCTCATAAACTGACCCCAAGCGCCGGGAAACATCCCATCCAAGGTTTCCACCAGCGCCCAAACCTCAAGATTCATCACTTTGTAATAGAAACTGTGAGAATGTTGAATGCTAGTGAGTATTTCGTCTATTTCAACAGCAGGCAGCCGCTTCGGATCGGGCAAATTCTTGGAAAAGGCGCTGGGTTCATGTGGGGCCATGGTTAAATACTCAACAGCTTGCAGAGGCCGGTCAGTCGATTTTAGATTTTAGATTTTAGATTTTAGATTGATTCCACAGATGAATCTGGGGGCTTGAACTAAATATCTAATTTTTTTGGCTTTCCACGACTCCTGTCGGGGGCTTGCGTCCATCAGTCGATTTTAGATTTTAGATTTTAGATTTTAGATTGATTCCACAGATGAATCTGGGGGCTGGAACTAATATCTAATTTTTTTGGCTTTCCACGACTCCTGTCGGGGGCTTGCGTCCATCAGTCGATTTTAGATTTGAGATTTGAGATTTTAGATTGACTCCACAGATCAATCTGGGGGCTGGAACTAATATCTAATTTTTTTGCTGTCCCCGATTCCTGTCGGGGGCTGGCATCCGTCAGTCGATTTTAGATTTTAGATTTGAGATTGACTCGACAGATGAATCTGCGGGCTTGTATCCGTCTTTGGGTAGGGTTAAATTTAACTTCTGCTTTGCAAAACAAGGGCGCGAGGCACAGATGACCCTTCGCGAGAAAACCGACAATTGATATTTATTTATATCTGTCGGCTCAGGTGATTTCTACCTAGCTGCATCATACCATTAGAGTTAGTCTAAAATCTCAATTCCCTTGAGTGCTGCGATTTCTTCGGAAATTGCCGCTATCATGAATATGCTGAAAACAGCGTGATTTCCAGCCGATGACTGGGGTGTCGCGCGATCGTCTAACCCTGAAAGCTCATAGTAAGATTCATCCGGCAGTCAACAAAATGGTAAACTGTTCGTGTCAGTACAAGACATTAAAACCTACCCCTGGACTGGGGGAAAGTCACGCCTAAAACATTGTAAGGAGATATCGCTACGCACACAACAGTGCAAACGTGGTGAGCCAGGGAACCTGAAAAATCAGGATATTAGGACTGCGAAGTCTTAAGAATCTCCGTCTGTTGAGAAAGCGGGGGTGTCAAATAATCGCCACGTATCAACCCGTCGAGGTTCAATCGCTAAAATAGTTCAGATCAGCACGCTTGCCCAAAGGCGTCAGGAACCCTTATGCAAAACTCTGTGGCAAAACACTACTTATGGGCTTTAGGTGAAGGGATCAAAGGGTGTAAGCCAGGCGATCTGATCGCTGGTCGCTACTTGGTCAAGCGCGATCGACTTCTTGTCGATACTCAACCCGAACACTTGCCGGAACTGCCCGATGAGATTCCGAGTGTTGTCACTCCTTATCTGAGACTGTTTGCCTATCAGTTGCACGTACCTCAAGTATACGGCCTGGTATCGTCCAAGATGAGCAAGCTATCGGGAGATATCTGGCTACTGGAAAACGTGCCTATTTTGAAGGTGACGGAATCTTTAATGCCGGAATTGGCGGACTCCTGGAAAGGAGCTGCAGCGATGCGCCAGCTCAATTGGCTGTGGCAAATGGCCAAGTTGTGGCAGCCTTGTATCGCTCAGGGCGTGGCTTCGACGCTGCTGACTCCCGAACTGCTACGGGTAGAAGGGCAATTGGTGCGGTTTCTGGAATTGCAGCCCGATCGCAAACAGCCTCATTTGTCCCAGTTGGGCAAATTGTGGCAGCAGTGGCTCGAAGATGCTCACCCAACTATTGCCAATTTTTTGAGGCAACTTTGCCAGCAAATGGTTGCCGGTCAAGTGCGCCACGGCGAACAACTGATGAGCCAGTTGGATAAAGCTTTGGCAAAGTGCGGCCGATTTTACGATCGTCACGTTGAAATTGCCACGGGCACGGATGTAGGCAGATCCCGCGCTCACAACGAAGATGCTTGCTATCCGCCCAGCGGTACGCTGTTGGCAGGAAGCCCGGGTGCGGAAGCTTGCGCGATCGTCTGCGACGGTATCGGTGGACAAGACGGGGGCGAAGTCGCTTCGGAAGAAGCAATTGGTGTGCTGCGCGAAAAGTTGCAGCAAATGCCCCTACATCAAGCTAATTGGGACCCGTTGAGCCTGACTTCCAAGCTGGAACGGGCAGCTTGTGCTGCTAACGACAAGATAGCCAGTCGCAACGACAGCGAACACCGCCAAGGCCGCCAGCGGATGGGAACTACGCTAGTTATGGGTTTAGCCCACATTCACGAGCTTTACGTCGCCCACGTCGGAGACAGTCGGGCTTACTGGATTACCCGCACTGGCTGCTATCAACTTACTCTCGATGATAATGTGGCTTGCCGCGAGGTGCGTTTGGGCTACTCTCTCTACCGGGATGCTTTGGAACAAGTCGCCGCCGGAGCTCTGATTCAAGCTTTGGGGATTACTTCGTCCAACACTTTGCACCCGACTGTGCAGCGTTTTCCAGTGGATGAAGACTGCGTTTTGCTGCTGTGTTCCGACGGTTTGAGTGATAAAGACCGGGTTGAGGAATGTTGGGAAGCGGAGATTTTGCCAATTCTCGACGGTAGCATTAGTTTGGCTAAGGCGCGCGATCGACTGATTGAGATTGCTAATACTAGAAACGGTCACGATAACGTCACTGTTGCTTTAATTCACTGTCAAGCACATTTGAGGGAAGACGGCAATACTTTGACAGAACTGTCTGTCGCACCTTTAGATACGCCGATCGAACTAATTTCCGACAGCGAGGATTTGCCAACGGATTTGAATGGGCCCACAAGCCTTGGCAATGGGAATTCTGAAGGAAAAACGCAGTTGTTACAGCCGGAAAAAAGCAAAAGTTTATTTTCGCTGCTGCTGAAAATTTTATTTTTATTAGGCTTGGGGGGTGTATTTGCTTATTTTTTCATCCCTCCGGTGGGTCGCGCGATCGATACTGCCGGGGAGTCGATTTTCGGGAAACGCGGTTTAATTAAAGTTGGAAAGACGCCGGAGAAAACAGTTGAATCTGTAGCTTCTCCGGTCAAATCTTTAGAAACCGGCTCGTTTATAGAGATTAAAAGTTCTGCGGCTGGGGAATTGGGAAAAGAGGGCGATCGCTTGGATTTGCGAGGCGCAATCGGTGAGTTGACTGTCAAAGGAACAGTCCCCGCCGGCAGCGTTTTGCAGGTGACAAACAAACAGCTTACGCCTCAAGGCAATTGGCTGGAATTGAAAGTTTGTTCGATTCCTGAAATAGTGCGATCGAACTCTCCCAAACCCGAGTCAAATAAAGATTTTTCTACAGTTTCAAAACCGACACTGAATCCATCTCCCGCTGTGGCAACTCCCTCGCCTTCCCCAGCAGTTAAGCCAACCGTTGAAGTAGAAAGCGCCAAGCTGCAACCGGGGGAAATCGGATGGATTCAAGAACAAGCTGCTGTTGATAAGATACTCTCCAACCCAGCCCCCAACCTTAATCAACAGGGAAAATGCGTTAATTCTGACTCAACTCCCAATGCTAATTAAACTGTTAATGCTAGCTCCGACCTAGGTAATTTGAGTAAGTTTAGGAAAATGGAAGATGCAGCTTGCTAAAAATATAATAGTTTAAGGCATACACAGAGCTCAAATAAAATTTGAGGCCGCTCAAGCCGAAGATTCATCAACTTCTTGATTCCCGATCAAACTATGACGAAAATTACAGACTATTTCCAGGGAGTTTATGCGGTAAATCTCCCTGAAAGGAAAGACCGACGGCAACTCATAGTCAAGGAATTAGAGAAAGCAGGAATGCCCCTCACGCCCCATAAGGTTGAGATATTTCCCGCAATCCGCCCCGACGAAGCTGGAGGTTTCCCCAGCATTGGGGCGAGGGGATGCTTTTACAGTCATTTAGCTATCCTCAAGCAGGCAAAAGACAAGCGGTTTAGCAATATTTTGATTGTAGAAGACGACCTAGAAATTTCAGCAAAGTTCAGAACAGACCAAGCTGTTATCCTCGAACAACTCTGTCAGCAAGATTGGGATTTCGTCTACTTCGGACACGTCGAAGAGGTTGAACAAAAGTCTCCTGTCGCCCTCGTACCCTTTTCTGGGGGGCTGATGACCGCTCATTTTTACGCTGTAAATGGCAGGATTTTCGATCGCCTCCTGCGGTTTCTGGAAGAACTGCAACAGCGACCTCCGGGACATCCCGACGGCGGCCCGATGCACCTCGACGGAGCTTATTCTACTTTCCGATCTCAAAATCCCGATGTTGTCACCTTGATTGCTTCTCCAAACCTGGGGTGGCAAAGGAGTTCCCGTAGTGACATCAGTCCTAAGTGGTTTGACCGTGTACCTGGGTTGAGTCGATTGGTAGGTGCAGGAAGAACCAGCAAAACAAGGCTGAAGCGTTGGCTTTCTAGTTAATTGAATTCGATTTTAAAATCCTTCGCTTATATCAAATCTGTTAGCACAATCGCCCGGAAAATAATTAATACCAAATCCGGGTTTATTAGTCCCTTTATCAAGGAGGCGGTTGAAACCTTTTGGCCTCAAACTCTACAAATAAAGTCTGCCGGAGTTTACGCGACACGACGTAGCCTCAAACAGACAAGCGAGATCGAGGGGATATTTAAGCCGGATTTGGTATCAGCATATTTGAGATGATGCCTGATTGCTAACCTAATTTGTTAGATACTTCTGCCAGTTTAGTCACCATTTGGGAGACGGCTTTGTCAACTGCCTCGCTCAAAAGTGAGTCTTCATTGCTATTGCTGGAATTGCCGCCAATACCCCTAACGGAAATATTAGAAGCGCTTTGATCTGCTTCTCCTACTGCTTTGGCAGTGGCAAGAATATCTCCCGAAGCTGTACCGATTAACCGCACATCTATTTGAACGGTAGCTTTGGTTTTTTGTGAACCGGCGCCGATTCCCATGAAACTGCCGCCGCCGGATTGTTTGTCGATATTAAACTTGGTAATGGTGCCGATGAGCACGGCGTCAACTCCTAATTGTTTGCCAATTTCGGCTGCTGTCCCGGCATCCATCGCACCGCTGCGATTTTGCTGTTTGAGCACTTGTTCGAGTTTGCTGCGATCGACTACTGTATAAGTGCCGTTGTTGACGAGTTCGTTGATTAGCAGTTCGCTGATGCCTTTGGCGGCGCCGACTCCCCTGTAGGAAGTGTAATAGCTGTTGGTGGGGCCGTAGTCGAAGTCCATGACGACGAGGCGCTTTTTGGCAGTTGCTTGGGCGAGTTGGGTTGCTGGTTGGGTGCTGGCTGGTGTGGCGATCGCATTGACTGAAACGCCTGTTAGCATTAGGGTAGCGAGGGAAATGCTGGTTAAGCGAGATATGGTGGTTGTTTTCATAAAGCTTACCTCACAGTTGTTTTGTGCCGACTCTAGGATACTTTAAGGAACAGTCCGATGTCAGGGTTGGGGGTGAGGAGGTTGGAATTGGTGGTTTTTAGTGTTTACCCCCCAGCTTCCATAAAACCCATCAGCCAATTAGCCATCGTCGCCCTGCGAGTCTGTCTCGGCCCAAATTCCCCAATTTTATAGCCTTTAAAGCCTAATTTTTCCTTCAGCAACTGCTTGTTTTCTGGAGGAGTCGATCGAGTCAATTTCACCGTCGCCGGCCTAGAATCGATAAAATCCGGCGGTTCCGGGTACTCTTGACGCCACTCGGCTGCAACACCTGCACTGTTCCATTTGCCAGTCTCGGCATCCCAGCGGTAGCCCAGATACTGCCAAACTAGCTGATTGACGGCAGCATCGTCGATTTCTTCGTTGAGAATAGCCCAAATAGTTTCGTTATTCAGCGGTGGTAATTCAGACATGAGCGCGATCGAATCGGAAACAAAAAAAGTTTAACTCACATTAGGTACTAATCTCAGGAACGGGCAAGATGCCCGTTCCACAAAAAATCCTAGGAATTTGTTTGTGGGGAGTAGGGGTTGGGCACGCGAACCCCGCCCAAAATGCCACCCCAAAAAAATTAATTATTCAAAATTCCGTCTTTCTCCGCCATAGAAAGCATTAAGTCAATTACGCGACTAGAATAACCCCACTCGTTGTCGTACCAGGAAACAACTTTGAAAAACTTAGAATTCAGTTCAATTCCCGCACCTGCATCGAAAATGCTCGATCGCGCGTCGCCCTGAAAATCTGTCGAAACCACCGCATCCTCAGTATATCCAAGAATGCCTTTGAGTTCGCCCTCCGAAGCTTTTTTCATTGCCTCGCAAATTTCTTTATAGCTAGTTTCCTTCGCCGTTTTGAAAGTAAGGTCAACTACAGACACGTCGGGAGTTGGCACCCGCAAAGCCATTCCCGTCAATTTTCCTTTCAATTCTGGCAACACCAAAGTAACAGCTTTCGCTGCACCGGTCGAAGATGGAATAATATTTTGAGCCGCACCGCGTCCTCCCCGCCAATCTTTTTGGCTGGGCCCGTCTACAGTTGGTTGAGTAGCTGTCATTGCGTGAACTGTCGTCATTAAACCTTCTTCCAATCCGAAGTTATCGTTAATAACTTTGGCAATTGGTGCTAAACAATTCGTCGTACAGCTAGCATTAGAAACAACCGTATCTTTTGCCGGGTCAAATTTGTGGTGGTTGACGCCTACTAGAAAAGTGGGAACTTTTTCCGGGTCTTTTGTCGGTGCTGAAAGTATTACTCGTTTTGCTCCTGCAGTCAAGTGTTTTGATGCGCCTTCAAAATCTGTAAACAATCCGGTAGATTCTACAACATAATCTGCGCCGGATTTACCCCAGGGCAATTCGGCAGGATTTCTAATCGCTGTACAGGGGATAAAATTTCCGTCAACGACAATCCCGTCTGGTTTGCTTTCAACTTCGCCGTCGTAAATGCCGTGGGTGGAGTCGTATTTGAAAAGATAAGCCAGGTTTTCTGGCGAAACTAAGTCGTTAATGCCGACAAATTCGATGTTGGGGTTTTTGATGCCGGCACGCATGACTAGCCGTCCGATGCGACCAAATCCGTTGATGCCAACTTTTAATGCAGCCATGTTTAAACTCCTCTTGAAAATCTCGTTAGTCGATCGGGCGATCGTCTGTGGTGGCTTAGAATTTACCACGCTAACGGATTTTTGCCAGTGATTCTTTTCTATCTCTTAAGAATTCTGAATTCTGCCCCGGATCGGAAGGGCAATTAATCCTGAAAATACCGCTGACTAATGGCTAATGGCTGATTTTTGTCAACTTGTAAAAGTGCTATAATAGACAGAAAATATTTTCAAAATTGCATTTTTTAAATCAGCCTAAAGTAATAATAAAAAACTTATCCAAAAGGAGAAACGGATTAGCATTCTCACTAATGGCGATTGTCGGAACCAAAGCCTAGGATTAAAGTCGCAGATACGCGTAAGGACACAGCACTGCCGTGTCCATACACCTATGGCGTACAATCTATAGCAATCCTTGCAGGAGTCGTAAATTTTTTACCCCACCCCAACCCTCCCCGACCTCGCGGGGAGGGAGTAAGAAATTCACAAATGATGCGAGGATTGCTATATGTGTAGCTCAAATTTTCCGAATTGGTATAATCACCAATCACTAATAACTAATGACTACCCAACGCACCTAGTAATTAGCAATTCCACCGCATCTGAAATAAAACACGACCCACCAAATTTATTGAGTACGGGTCTAATGTTTTCTGCAACTGCTGAAACTTGAGCTGGTGAACAAAAAGCAAGCACATAAATGTTATCCAGCGCCGTCATTGATGAATCACGGGAAACGTGATCCCTAGTGCTTTTTCCAGCGACATCACGAATCACCGCATAATCGGGTACGCCAGCTTTGTCTAAACCATCTAAAATCTTGCCTAGTTCTACTGAGTGGGCTATGATTTCTACTCTTTTGACTGACTCCATCATCTCACCTCCAAAACATATTGATTCCGTATAGATACAGGGGAATGCCTACAATGATATTAAATGGAAATGTCACTGCTAAGGCCGTTGAAATGTAAAGACTTGGATTCGCTTCGGGAACAGTTAGGCGCATGGCTGCTGGTACTGCTATATAAGAGGCACTCGCGCACAATACGGCAAACAGCAAAGTGTCTCCCTGCGGCATTCCGATTAATTTGGCTATCACCAAAGCAATTACTGCGTTGACTATGGGAATTAGGATTGCAAAGCCGATCAGAAAAACTCCTGCTTCTTGCAAATCTTTAATTCTGCTAGCCGCAACCAGCCCCATGTCTAGCAAGAAAAAAGTCAGAACTCCGTAAAACAAGTCTTGAGTAAACGGACTCATAACTTCCCAACCATGTTCTCCTGTCAGTACGCCCATAATTAGGCTGCCAATCAGCAGAAAAACAGAACTGTTTAGGAAGGCTTCTTGCAACACTTCTGGCCAAACTATTTCGCGTTTTCCTTCTTCCCCGCCAAATACACTGACTAGAATCAGACCGACTATAATTGCTGGGGATTCCATTAATGCTAGCGCGGCTACCATGTAACCGTCAAAGTCGATGCCCTGTGCTGTGAGGAAGGAGGTTGCGGTGATAAATGTGACGGCGCTGATGGAACCGTAGGTGGCTGCGATCGCTGCGGCATTGTAAGAGTCGAGTTTGATCCTCAGTATGAAAAAAGTATAAATTGGTACTAGCATTGACATCAGCATCGCTGCCAAAATTGTCAGGGCAACTTGCTGGTCAATGCCGCTTTTGGACAGTTCGACGCCGCCTTTAAATCCGATCGCAAACAGCAGGTACAGCGAAAACAGTTTGGGGATGGGGGCTGGAATTTCTAAATCAGATTTGAGAAAAATTGCCAGCATTCCCATGAAAAAAGCTAATATTGGGGGATTTAAGATATTTGACGATACTAAACTCAAATCCACGATCGGTCACTCCCATTTCTTGCGTTTTTAATATGACTTCCCCAGTAATTGTTGCACGAGAATGGATCAATAGACCGATCGAACTTTTGACTCAGAAGTTTGCTGAGGCTAAATATCCCCAAATACGGCAAAGGTGCACAGTGCACACCGTACAACGAGTAAGGTGTGCACTGTGCACCTGCAAGCTAAGTATTTTGGTTTAACTAAGCAACACCCAAATAAGACTCTAGGGCTTCGGAACCACCGATCAACTTGCCGTCGATAAATACTTGCGGCACAGTTGTAGCCCCAGTCATAGCCCGGAGCGATTTGGTTGTGATCTCCCGGCCCAAGACGATTTCTTCATAATCCAAGCCCTTTTGACTCAGCATTCCCTTAGCCTTAGCGCAGAAGGGACAGCCCATTTTTGTAAACAGCGAAACTACCTTCGGCTTTGTTGCTGCGGAGTTGATGTAGTTGAGCATTGTCTCGGCATCGGACACTTTGAAAGGGTCGCCCGGTTCCTCTGGCTCAATAAACATTTTTTCAACCACGCCATCTTTTACCAGCATCGAATAACGCCAAGACCGCTTCCCAAAACCTAAATCTGTTTTGTCTACCAGCATTCCCATGCCTTGAGTAAATTCGCCGTTACCGTCGGGAATTAACGTCACATTGTCTGATTCTTGGTCTTTTGCCCACTCGTTCATCACAAAGGTGTCATTGACGGAAATGCAAACGATTTCATCTACGCCGTTTTCTTTAAAAACTTTCGCCAATTCGTTGTAACCGGGGAGGTGCGTTGACGAACAAGTGGGAGTAAAAGCTCCCGGCAGCGAGAACACTACTACGGTTTTACCTGCAAATATATCATCGGTGGTGACATCCACCCACTCGTTGTCTTTGCGAGTGCGAAAGGTGACTTTGGGTACTCTTTGACCTTCTTGGTTCGTCAGCATGATTTTAAATTCTTAGGTACTTGGGTTCAATTCCTTTGCTTATTATAGCGTACTCATAACGAGTATGACTTGTCAAGGGGAGGCGAGTTTTTTTTCTCGGACTTGGGCGCGCGCGCGAGTTCAGTTCATTGTCTTTGCGACAGCTAGCAGATTTAAAACTTGCTGTTTAAGTAAGTCGGCAATTCTGTCTCCATTCCTTTGCTGCTGCTAACGGGTGAGGATTTTTGGCTCTTCATTAGCTAGTATGCTAAACTAACAATCAAACTGCCAAGTAAGCAAACATCTAACTCGGAAGTTTTCAAAGTTTCTAAATCCGTAAGCCGAACGTTTAATCAACTTGAGTTTATTGTTGATGCCTTCGACAACACCACTGGTAGTCTTATAATCGAAGTAAGCAATAATCTCATCTAGCCAACGAATAATAGTGTTCTGACTATCGGTAAAATATTTTTTAGCTCTTGACAACCATCTTCCCACTTGCCACAAACCGACTAACCAATTATTAGCCCGATCGAAAATTCTTCTAATTTCTTCTTTTAATTCAAGCATAGTTTTGAGAGTAGAAAATACATCTTTAACTTGCATTAGTTTAGCTTTTTGCTCTTCATTTATATCTGATTGGTTCTTCAATAACACATATTTACTTTTCTTCAATGCTTCTAAAACTTTCTCCGGGTCTGCTTTTTCTTCTGACGATTCTGCTTTTTTAATTAAATCTTCTACCTGTCTCTTCTCTCCCTTCCTTTGGGCATCTAATTCCTTATTTATTTGTGCCATTACATGAAATCTGTCGGCGACCACCTGAGCATTTGGCATCAACTCTCTCACTACATTTCTGTAACTTTTCCACAAATCTATACTTACTTCTTCTATTTGCTCTAATACTTCTTTACCCCATCCGAGCATTACTTCCTTAATTTCTTCTTGTTTCCTTCCTGCCAATATCGCGATTAGCTTAGACTTCTCTAAATCTATTAATACTGCACAGTAATTTCCTTTTCCTTTAATTAGAGCTATTTCATCTATCCCTAATCTCTTCAACTCGCTAGGCTGGGCTTTTAAGTATTCTTTCGATGCGTCTTTTAACATCCTTTCTATTTCTTCTGTTGTCACGACCCCTTTTTTCGCTACGCTGTGGATATCATTCTCTAACACTTCTTGGATTATTGCTCTTGCTAGCCGTTTCGTATAGGTTCTTCTTTTTTTGACCAACTCCAACTCTTCACTAAATGGCTTGAGACATTTTTCACACTTAAACTGTCGTCGGTTGATTTCTAAAAATACGAAGTTCTCTCCCCAAGGTAAATCTTTGACTAGGTATCTATGATTTTGATGTAATCTATGACTTTTTTTTCCACAACGTGGACAGTTACTTTCCTTACCGATTCCTTCCACCTGTAAAATTATTCCAATCCCTTCATACTGGCGATGTGAGATTACTTTTATTCCCTCTATATTCAACAGCTCTGTTAAAAACTTTATCTCCTTTTTCGTTCTCATGGCTGTTCAATCCACCTCACCCCTCTAGCTTTTGCTTATATTTAATAATAAATGAGCTTCCTCTGTCAACCCCGGTAATGACTCTCCCAGCTATTTTCCTAGCTTCATTTGTCTTTCTTTCCTGGCGCCAGCTATTCATTTAGCATATTAACTACTGAAGAGCAAAAAAAAGAGCGATCGCACCTCAACAATAGAAGGGCGATCGCTCTTTCAGCAGCTAAGTCAATTATCAGAAATACCAGAACAACATAGCCTATGCTTAGCATTCTCAGGTCGTGGATTTAAAAGACTACTGGGGTTTAGCTGCTTCAACTATAGCGTGAACCATCTTAATTGCCTCTGTGATATGTATTTGACCACTTTCGACAGCCCTCATTAAATCCTGAGCCCTTTGAGGGGTAATTAGATTAAGCCTAACTGGTTCTTTCAAGGAAACCATAAATTTTGTCTTGTCACTCTCTCCAACCTTAGATGCTCTTTCTTCTTTTTCAACCTCTTTTAGCTGTTCTTTTAACTGGTCGAGCATTGCTTCTTTTTTCCCTTCGTTGAAATTGCCATCGATGATCCTCTTTGCTCCAACGAGAGCTGCTGCACCTAATGCTGCACCGCCAACAACCAATCCTACTGGGGGTGCAACCGCTATTAGCCCAAAAAATATGGCTTGACCGCCGAAAGCCGCAACAGCAGCACCAGCAGCACCCGCACCTACCACACCAACCCCAACATCAGCTAAAATTCCTAACTTATCATGAGGATTTTTTTCCAATTGCTCGATCGCTTTAAGGATTTGCTCCTGAGTTGTTTTATTTTCTGACATATTAAGCCTCCTGATTGTTGCAAATTTTCTTATTTAAGCAGTGATAACGTTGATAAAAACTGCATTGAAAACATCAATCAGTAGTTGAAAAAACAATTTGGCGACTTCAATAATGTCTTGTGCTACTCCAACTATCCCATCTACTTGACGGTAGCCTTGATCTAGTCTATGTCCAGCGAGCGCACCAACAGTTATACCTAGCACTGCGGCCAATGGCGCTAACACTGGGCCGATAACTGGTACTGAACGTACCAATAGTCCCACAGCAACTCCTAGAGCAATGCCCGTAGCTAAATTAGGATGTGCTTTGACAAACTCGATAATTTTGAGCAGAATAATTTTCCCTACAGCAAACACTTTGTTACCAGATTTTTTCGTGTAGCTAGCCAACTCGTGCAATCTGATGGTGACTTCGTGGGGCAAGCCGAGATCATTTAACCGGACATACAAATCGCTACTACTCATTGAATCGGCATCTACTTGCCAGAGAACCATTTCTAAGTTTGCTTGGGGGAGGGATAATGCTTGTGTAGTCATTTTTTTCCTATGGGAAAGCTATAATAGTGCCTCTTAAATATGATTGTGACTCTAAAATCTCAGTCTTGTCCAGTCGGAAAAAATCGGAAAAAGTAGGCACTTTTATATCATTTGCCATTTACCCACGCCAGAAAAAGCTGGAGAAACTCGATCGGGTCGGAAAAAGTCGGATCGAGTAGGATATAATAGGCAAAACCCCAGCATTAACCCGACCTATGGACGTTCAAGAAGTCTTAAAACTTGCCGACGACCTAGTTTTTATTAATACGGGAAAACACTTAGACAATCTGCAAGAGGTGATACTGCGGGGAACTTTACAAGGTCAGAAATACTCGAAAATAGCAGATGAATCTCACTGTAGTGAAGGTCACATCAAGGATATTGCATCTGAATTCTGGAAGCTACTATCAGAATTATTAGGTGAAGAAGTCAATAAATCAAATTTTAGAGTCACACTCGAGCGATTAAAATTCTCAAGTTTCGGGAACTTCTATAAAGATTTTGTACACATTGGTAACGTCAACTTCTGTGAAAATAGTTCACAGTCCCCAAAATTACCCACCTCACCAACCGATGAAGAACCTCTAAACAAAGGCAACACTGAACCAAAATCTCGTCAATTTTTAGCTGAAATGCCTAAGTCTGGCATTTTCTACGATCGCACATCCGAACTCGCTACCCTCAAACAGTGGATTATCCACGAAAACACCCGCCTACTCGCCATACTAGGCATAGTCGGCATTGGCAAAACCGCACTCGCCGTAAACCTAGTAGAACAAATCAAACATGAATTTGATTTCGTCATCTGGCGAAGTCTCGCCACATCTCCACCCCTGTCAACACTTCAAAAAAATATAATTCAATTCTTCAGTAGGGGCGGTGCCCCCGTGCCCGCCCCAAATGCCGACGGCGTGCCCGCCTTCAGTAGGGGCGGTGCCCCCGTGCCCGCCCCCTTCCCAGAAGAAGGGGCAACCACGGGGGGTTTGCCCCTACTGAACTACTTGCAAAAATACCGCTGTCTGCTGATACTCGATGACGTACAAATGGTAAATAGCAGCGGACAATTTGCTGGCAATTATAAACCTGGATATGAAGATTACGGCACACTCTTCAGACAGGTAGGAGAATTATCTCACAATAGTTGTTTAATCCTGATAGGTTCGGAAACACCCAGAGAAATCGCCGCATTAGAAGGCAAAAACCAGCCGATTCGCTCATTACAACTGAATGGTTTAGGTGCAGCAGCGGGGGAAATTATCAGAGAAAAAGGTTTAACTGAAGATGCAAAATTATCTGAACTAATTGAACAATACAGAGGCAATCCCTTGTGGTTAAAAATAGTTGCTACAATGATTCAAGATTTGTTTAACGGCAGCCTATCGGAATTTTTGTCGGATGATACACTATTTTTAGGTGATTTAGAATCTTTACTGCATCAGCCATTTAATCGCTTATCCGAGTCGGAGAAACAGGTAATGTCATGGCTAGCGAGTGAAACCGCGCCTGTTTCCCTCTCAAAAGTGCCAGAGAATCTGCAATTATCTCGATCGCAATTTTTGCAAGTTATGCAATCCTTGGGACGGCGTTCATTAGTTGAAAAAATCCCGGAGGGCGATCGCACATTTTTTACCCTTGCACCGCTACTAAAAGAGTATGTCAAAACTAACTATTCCCGCCCCAACGGTGAGTAAGAAAAAATTATATTGTCGTCAAGCGAATTATCTTGAATTTAGAAATGTGCGATCGACCTTTTGGTAAAATTTGGGAATGCGCGATCGACCTTTGTTTATTGAATTGGCTTTTCAGTCCTCTTTTAGAGGACTTTTGCTATGAGACGGGGGTTTTCAACCCCCGGCGGACTTGCGGGTTAGCGAAGGGATTTTAGCGGCAAAATGTGCGATTCCCTACAGGATAGCTAAGCTTCAGGCATTTTACAACAATTTTTTATAAGGGAATCCAATCCAATTTATCAATCCATTCTTCAGCTTCCGAAGTCTCCCAAACTATCACAATTTCTTCTGCCCATCTGCCTAAACTTGCACTTGGACGCACCCAAAACAGTCCCCAAATTTGTCCTCCCGTTGCCCAATATTCCTCCAAATGTCCGGGAATACTTTTGCGGTTATCCGTTACCAATAGCCTTTGCGATGATTCCAAATAGCTGATGATTTCTGGATCGAGGGTTCCTAATGGCGGTGCATTGGCGTCGCCCACCCGCAAAATATCTATCTCCGGCTGGAGTTTTAAAACAGCACTTTTCAGCTTAGGTGGCAAATTTTCATCGAGTAAAAAACGAATTTTCACTTGAGTAGAAGTAACTCCTGTTCTCGCTGTGCTTTGATTGCTCTTACACGCTTTACTACATCAGAAGGTTCCTTAGCCAACCATTCCTGATAGCGTTCTTCCCGCCACTTCGCCAGCCGCAACATATAAGCATCCATCTGCCTCCGATTTTGCAGATAATAAGTTAGCGTCGCGTAAATCTTCTCTAAATTCAAACTTGGTAATTCTTCCAGAATTTGGTCTGGCGAATATCCATCCAAGTAATATTTAATTACATCGTCGATGCCGATCCGATGTCCTTTGATGCGGATGTCATCGGGGTCGAGAAATTCAAAATAGTCTTCTAATTGCATCGGTTTATCTCCGAATACTTAGTTAATCGCATTTTATCATAAATTGAAAAGGGCGAGCGACCTTATATAATAGAAACTTGTTACGATCGCCCTTTATCCCCCTATCATGCTTCAAATCCGCCGTCGTCCCCCCAGCACCTCAGTCTCCGTCCTCTACTTAGGCTGACTGCATAACAACAGCCGCTTCCGGAACATTTCCTTCATCTTTACCACTCAAACCCGTTCCAAATTCAGTATATTGTCGCACATTAGGATGGCGAAAACCGAGTACAATGTCTTCTTTAGGAATACCGGCTGCCAGTAAATCCGTCGCCACTCCTTCTTCGGTATCATCATATTGAATCCAGATTTTATCGCCGATTAAATCGAGGTGAATTGGTGTGGCGTGAAGGTATTTGGCCTCATTCCAACCAATATCCAAGACTAAGTAGCTTCCTCGTTCATCATCAAAGAGAACTTGGGAATTATATCCGTCAGGTATGGCAGCGCGGTAGTTGGCGTGTTCTTGCAGTATGGTTTTGATAATTTCTTGGTATCTTAATCGGGTATCCATTGAACTATCGCCTCACTTTTATCATCAAAAACAATCAGTTTTATAATCTGATTTTTTAATAACAATTGTCCTAATTCAATGGTAAATACGCTATTAAAAATAGGTTGAGAAATTGCCAAATAGAGACTTCTATCGATCCGCATTTCATTAAGCACTTGGCGGTAAAGAACGTACTGCCCCAAAGCCTGCTCCAAATCTTTTACATCCGATCGTCCCACAAAACTTTTGACCTCAACAACAATTTTTTGGGTTCCTTTTTCGGCATTAATTAGACGCTCTGCACCCAGGTCGGCAGATAAACGCTTGCGGCCAATTTGCAGGGGAAATGGATCGTGAGTAATTATCCAACCATCCTTTTGTAAGGCACGCTTAACTGTATCGTGATAAATATCTTTAGCTGGCACGCATTAGCTCTCAGGCTAGGAGGATTTACTGTAACCATTATATAATACGTTGAAACTTGTTACGATCGCCCTTTATCCCCCTATCATGCTTCAAATCCGCCGTCGTCCCCCCAGCACATCCGTCTCCGTACTCTACCTCAGCTACCAAATCGCCGTACCCGACGCCGAACCCCAGCACATCCTCGAAGAAATCGTCTGGGAAAAAGAAGCTGAAGTGGCCCAAAAGCGCGATCGCACCCCATTAGCCGATCTTCACAAAAAACTCCCGTTTGCACCGCCCATCCGCGACTTTCTTGCCGCCCTTAAAAACGGCAAAACCACACCCGCTATCATCGCCGAAGTTAAAAAAGCTTCTCCCAGCAAAGGCGTAATTCGCGAAGATTTCGACCCAGTGGCGATCGCCCTAGCTTACCAACAAAACGGCGCCAGTTGCATCTCCGTACTCACCGATGAAAAGTTCTTTCAAGGCAGCTTCGACAACCTCGCTAAAATCCGTGCCGCCGTCGATTTACCCTTACTTTGCAAAGAGTTTATTATCTATCCCTACCAAATCTATCTCGCCCGGATTCACGGTGCCGATGCTGTACTTTTAATCGCAGCTATTCTATCTGACAAAGACTTACAATACTTTGTGAAAATTGTCAAGACATTGGGCATGACAGCTTTAATAGAAGTTCACACTCTCGAAGAACTCGATCGAGTATTAACCCTAGAAGGCGTCAACCTGATCGGTATCAACAACCGCAACCTAGCAGACTTTTCCGTCAGCCTAGAAACTACCGCTCAACTATTAGCCGATCGACAAACCGAAATCCAAGCAAAAGGCATCCTCATCGTCAGCGAGTCAGGAATCCACACTCCCGACGACCTAGCTAAACTTGCCACCGCAGGCGCCGAAGCCGTTCTCATCGGCGAATCTCTAGTCAAACAGCCCGATCCGGGTGCCGCTTTAGCCTCGCTTGCCGATCGCCCTCCCAGCCTGTGAAAGGCGAGACCGCTTGACAAACCACCCTTAATTCTGATAAAAAATGATTAAGTAGGTAAATAATGAGAATTTCTAGCCTGCATCGACTCAAGCGCTACTGTAAAAAAGAAATAGCACTGAAAGCTATATTGCATAGAAATATTTTGCCAGAAAGCAATTAAATCTATTCTGTAAGCCTGTCGATCGCAAGATTTAGCGTGTCCAACGCCCCCAGCCCCGAATATTCGATCGGCAAAGCAGGGGTTATTGTACGGTTAGAAAACAAATAAAAAATCGGGCATCTAATGTTCACCTGTGATGCCTCATGCAATTGCAATGGGGTGTCGGTTCGCTGAGGTATGTTAGCTTTCATGGAGCCAATCCCCCTTCCTTCGTACATTCATTATGAATTGCTACTTCAATTGTTAGAGCGCAAAACGATGTTTGCTGTCAGTCCACAATCGCCGCAGCAGCAACAAGTGCACCAACTTATTATTACACTGCGTAAAGCCCTTGCCATTCAAAAGCAATTAGAACAAAGCTGCGAGCGATCGAACTTAGCGGTAGAACACCGCTGGTCTCTAAATGAAATTAACCACAAGGGAGTTAAAAGTTAAAAAAGTTAGAGTAGCGACGTGACGTATCGTATTTGATTTATTCTATAGAACTCCCACAGGAAAACTTAGGACAATATTCATGGACAACAAATTAATGCTGATGATTCCCGGCCCGACGCCGGTGCCTGAAGCGGCCTTGTTAGCGATGGCAAAACACCCGATGGGCCACCGCAGCAAGGAATTTGACGCGATTTTTGCAGAATGTACCGAAAACCTCAAATGGCTGCACCAAACTAAAAGTGACGTGCTGAGTTTAACGGTTTCTGGTACCGGCGCGATGGAAGCTGGGATAATTAATTTCTTGAGTGCGGGCGATCGAGTTTTAGTCGGCACTAACGGCAAATTTGGCGAACGCTGGGCTGAAGTTGCCGAAGCTTACGGTTTAAACGCCGAAATTATTAAAGCTGAGTGGGGCCAACCTTTAGACCCCGAAAACTTCCGCGAAAAACTCGAAGCAGATACAGAGAAGCAAATCAAAGCTGTCATCATTACCCACTCGGAAACCTCTACCGGCGTCCTCAACGACCTCGAAACCATCAACCGCCACGTTAAAGCCCACGGTGAAGCTTTAATTATGGTCGATGCTGTCACTAGCTTAGGCGCTGTCAATATTCCGATGGATGCTTGGGGAATCGATGTCATTGCTTCGGGTTCTCAGAAAGCTTACATGATTCCTCCAGGTTTGGGTTTTGTGGCCGTCAGTCCCAAAGCTTGGGAAGCTTACAAAACTGCGAAACTGCCCCGCTATTATTTGGATTTGGGTAAATATAGCAAAGACGCTGCCAAAAATACCACTCCTTTTACTCCCCCTGTCAATATGTTTTTTGCCCTGCAAGCATCGCTGCAGATGATGAAAACAGAAGGGTTGGAAAATGTTTTCGCGCGGCACAAACGCTTAATGACAACTACTCGCGCTGCTGTCAAAGCTTTAGGTTTGCCGTTGTTTGCTGCTGACAAAGCCGCCAGCCCTGCGATTACTTCGGTTATGCCGCCAGCATCCGTAGATGCTCAAAAAGTGCGGACTTTGATGAGAAAGAGATTTGACATTGCTCTCGCCGACGGACAAGACCATTTGAAAGGTAAAATCTTCCGAATCGGTCATTTGGGCTTTGTGTGCGATCGCGATATTCTAGCAGCAATTTCCTCTTTAGAAGTTGTGCTGAGCGAATTGGGTCATGAAGGCTACACTCCGGGTGCCGGCGTTGCCGCTGCTGCCAAATTCTTGGCTGAATCCTAATCTCAGTTGTTAAAGGATTTTAGATTTTGGATTATCTCTAAAATCTAAAATCCTTTTAATATGCTTCGGATAACCAATCAAAGATTTTATCCAACTGTTCGAGAGTGACTAAACCGTATTGCCACAGAACCATCGGCAAGGAATTCGGGTCTTTATCACGCTGGCGCTGTTTGTCACCGCCACGACGTTCGGCGACAGCAATTGACGCGGGAGAAATTGCCAAGTCTTCTTGTAAAAATCGAATTAATCGAGTGTATTTAGCGGGTGCCATGTGATTTCACCTATAAGTATAGGACACCATTTTCTGATGTGAACCTGATGTTTTTGATGAGTAATAAGCCAGTTTTAAATTTGTCTTGTTACCGTCGATAGCTTTTAAAACGCTATTAGCGGTTGAACTGCCAAACGTAATGCTGAGTGATACTGTAAAGCTAACCTTTCCCAAAAAGTGAAAGGTTTTGCAATTTTGCTGATGTCTGCCCGATCGACTGGTAATCGCGATCGAACCTAAACGGAATACCTCGGCATCTTTGCAGCGCGAATCAGAATAAATTCTGCTACCTAAAGACTACTAAACCAAGTTCAGAGTTTAACTTCATCTGCCAAAATGCAGAATCCGCAAATCTACTTCGACAAAATTAGTTAGATATTTCGATAAAACCCGAAACTGCTACCAGAAGTTAAGTTTGCCAATTCCCGCCAATTAACTTGGCTCGTAGCATATTACTTTAGATAGGTTTAGTAGATTTAGCTCGATCGCCAGAACTTCCAGAGAATTTCTTTTCGTGTTGCTACACCTTGAGGCTGAGTATCGTCTCTCAGGATTGGTAACGAGTCGCTGACTCGTCTCATACCTGCGACCAACCATCTACAGCTTCCGGAAACAAGCTCAAGTCCTGACTGACTGAGATCGACATCGTAGCAAATCTTTCGGTGTTTGTACTGAATCTTACATTAATATTCTAATAGATTTTATCAATTTTTGTAAAGTTTCTAAATTTTCTTGGGTATTCCGAAGGCAGGGGGCTCTCTGGGGGATGGAAACCGGGGGATTATGTCTGTGTGCAGATTTTACTGAAACAGTCCGAAGTTTTAGTCGAAAAACTCGATTTCAATACGATCGCCCTTTTTGACACCGAGTTCAGCAGCCCGCCCGCCCCGGAGTTCAATAACTCGATCGACAGCAGTATCGGGCCCATAGGTAGGACAAGGATCAGCAGTACAAGGAGGTGCAGAAACTTCGATCGCCTCAACCACCCCATCCCGGACAAAAATCATATCCAGAGAAATCTTGCAATTTTTCATCCAAAAATTGACCCGCCGGGCAGGTTTAAACTCAAACAGCATTCCTCTGTCATCCGGCAAAGAAGTTCTGTACATTAAACCCATAGCCTGCTGTTCCGGTGTTTTCGCCACTTCGAGTTCGATTGGGCGATCGCCTATCCGAGCTCTAGCAGAAACAGGCAGCACTTGACCCGATGTAGTCGCCGTAGGAGACTCAGCCGCCAAAATACCAGTAGCACCAGCATTCGCGATCGGTAAAGTCGGCGAACATCCCAGCAAAAATATACTTACTCCAATACCGAGCAAATTAGTTAAATAATTCATAATGATTTTAGATTTTAGATTTTAGATTTTAGATTTTAGATTGGGAATTGGCAATTGGACATAAGGAACTAAGGAATGAGAATTAAATAACTTCCACAAGTTTGTGGGATGGGCGTCCCGCCCGTCCAAAAAGGACGGGCGGGAC